>JAIRPA010000028.1 GCA_031257235.1 Burkholderiales bacterium
TAGATGCTCTGCCAAGTAACGTCGGATTGGTTTTTAAGAAGCATCCTTTAAGCGTGGATGTGTTACACGTACCTTCGCGGCACGATAATGTCTTGTGTGTGAACCATCTTGGATTGGCAAGTATTTTTAAGAAAGTCAACGCGGTCGTCACCATCACTTCCAATGTCGGGTTGGAGGCGGCCATTTGCGGATTGCCGGTGTTATGTTTGGGCAAACCCGTTTATTCGGGGAAGGGTTTTACGCTGGATTGGGACGGGGAAAGTGATCTTGCTTCCTATTTAACAAAGGTCTTCGGGTTTTCCTCGCATGAAGACGCCAAAGCCGATTTTCTTTATACCCTCAAAAAAGAAGTCTTGTTTAGTCTTGATGATCCGCCTGACAATCTGACACGCCTTTGCACGCCGGATTCATTCACCCCGACACCGGATCCAAGATCGCCGTTTTGGAACAAAGGTTGTGGTGAGTTTTCACAATACTTCCAACTCAAAGAAGACTATGCGCGGTATGTTTATCAAAATTATACGTATTCGGAGGCAATGACGCGTTTGGGGGATGAACCGATCAACGCGAAAGAACAATCCTTATTCAGCGGGGAAAGACAAACGGCTTTCTGGCGGGGTGACATTGACGCCGCGCACAAAGCGCGTTACGGATTTGCCGCACTTTTTCTTCCCCCCGAAGGGCATGTGCTGGACGCCGGTTGCGGTGTGGGGTATGGAACACAATTTTTGGCTCGGCAAACGCCGGCGTCTTTTTTAGCCTTTGACGCCTGTCAGGAAGCCGTGGATTACGCCAACACGGTTTATCATTCTGAAAACATCCGCTATACCTGTGTCAGTGCCGGCGGATTTGTTGATCAACATCTTTTGAAGTGTCAAAACACTTTTGATCTTATCGTCGCGTTTGAGTTTCTTGAGCATATTCTCTCGCCCGAATTATTGATTAAAAAGATCAAGCAAAAGTTAAGTGACGACGGCGTGTTTGTCGGCAGTGTCCCTTTTTCCGAGGGTTATCCTATCGGCAATCATTCCTTTCACTTCAAACATTATGATTTATTGTCACTCAATCAAATATTAGATATTAAGCCGGATGAACATGTTCGCTTTTTTTATCAGGAAGGAACAACCATCGACAAAAAACCGGCGGGGAAATCTATTATTTTTGTTTTGACCAAAGATAAAAATAAACTCACCTGCCTTGAAGAAAACCTTCCTTTTCTATACCACGATCAAAAAGAGAAGGATGAAGCCTTTGTTCCCGCCGTGTTTTTCCTGTCGCCGCATGTTGCCCAACCGACCCTTTCTTCCGGCATTCCCTTGAGGGTTGAACATCAAGATCAAGACTTCTTTTTTTATGGACCTTATCTTTCGTTACCCGCCGGGGCATGGGAGGTGAGGTTTGTCTTTAAAGAGGGAGGCGGCAAAGACAAAACCGATATGCCGGTTTCTCTGCCGGATCATGCTTTGCCCGATTCTTTTTTGGATGAGACGGCGGGGCAAGAGCCGCCCCCCAACACGCCCTTTAATCATTCATTGATGCTCGATGTGGTCGGCGATCAGGGTAACGCCATCTATTTTGAAGAAGCATTTGAGTTGACCGCATTATTGAATGCGCCGCCGATTAAAATCCGCGTGGATTCCTCCGACGAGAAACTTGAATTCAGAGCGCGTCGCGCTTTGATTAACGATGCGCCCACAGAGTTGCCTGAAACGGACGTGATTTTTTTGGGAGTGAAATTAAAACGCCTTCCCGATACGACGTTGCCCGAAATCCCGCCCCCAAGAAAGCGGTAACGACGAACCTATCAGGGATCAGATGTCGGGGCTAGGCTTGCCTCGCCCGCGTACGCTTTTTAAAACCGGATTGCGGGTCACTTCCTTCGGTCGCCGCAATGACGGTGTTTCTGATGCCTGACCTCTGATCCCTGAAACCCTGATCCCCCTTGAAAACATAAACATTTTTGTTTATAATTGCCTGTCGTTTAAGGGGAAAAATGAAGCAAAGTGAGTTTTTAAGATACTTAAAAAGCAAGGGTGTTATTGTGGAACAGGGTTCGCGTCATGCAAAATTGTTTTACAAAGGCAATGTTTCTGTTGCGCCTAGGCATCCCTCCAAAGAATTATCTGAATCTACAAGAAAAGCCATTTGAAACAATTAAACCTAAAAGAGGAATAACCCATGAAATATCCGGTCATTATCGAGAAAGATCAGCATCACGGGTTTGCCGCGTTTTTCCCGGACATCCCCGAAGCCTTGACGTGCGGCGATACCTACGAAGAAGCGTTGGAAATGGCAAGCGATGCCTTGTTGGTCGCATTTGAGTTTTACTTTGACGACTTTAGGATTATCCCGCCTCCGTCGCGCGTTAAAAAAGGGCAGGCATTTGTTGATGTTCCACCCTCCGTTTCCGCAAAAATATTTTTATTGAACGAAATGATTCAACAAAAAGTCACCAACGCAGAGCTTGCGCGACGCATCGGGACAAAACAACAAGAAATAACACGAATCGTTAATCTAAGACACGCCACAAAAATCGACACGATCGATTCCGCCCTGCGCGCGCTGGGGCGTCACCTTGATTTGAGTTTGGCGTAGGCGCGTGACGGTGTTCGGCAGAAAGTAATCCCCTTGTCTCAGGGATCAGAGTCACCGTCATTCTGCGCGAAGGCACGAAGTGCCGAAGTCGCAGAATCCAAGCCCCCTTTATAAAAGGGGGTGGCTACGAAGTAGCCGGGGGTTTGCGCTTTTCGGGACGGACAAGTCCGTCCCCTACGCAAAAAAGTATCCGGCTTCGCCGGTGCTTTTTTGGTGACTTCAACCGGCAAAAAGTAGGGGTTTACTTTTTGCCGAACCCTCTGATCCCTGATTTCTGACCTAGACGATATCCTTCACGGAAGGGGCTTCGCGCCGTTTGTCCACGCGAATTTCTTTTTGCTTTTGGACAATGCGCACGAGTTTGTCGACCACCATATCCACGGCGGCGTACATATCGGTATCCACGCATTCCGCGAACAAATCCTTCTTGCCCGGCAAATGAAGGGTGACTTCAACTTTGTGCTGTAACTTATCGGTGGAAAGAATCACGTTGGTATCGGTGATGTTGTCAAAATGGCGATTGAGCTTTTCAAGTTTGGAGGTGACGTGCCGGCGAATGGCCGGCGTGATGTCGAGGTGGTGACCCGTGAGTTGAAGATTCATAGATTTGCTCCCATAAAGCCAAAAGAAAAGACAACACGATGATAGGTTCGGGGTTCGTTGCGAGACTTATCATCACCCATTATCGTCAAAACCGCGCTTTTCGCAAATGAGCCGGCGGAATTGACAGACTTTCACGGTATTTTGCCACCGTGCGTCTTGCTATCATAATACCTTCTTTGTCTAATAGTTCACTAATTTGTTGATCGGAAAGCGGCGCTTTGGGTGATTCTTCAGTGACAATTTGTTTAATCAAGGTGCGAATTGCCGTGGACGCCGCCACCCCGCCCGTTGAGGTCGTAATCCCGCTACTGAAGAAATATTTCAATTCAAAAACCCCTTGCGGCGTCAACATGTATTTTCTGGAGGTCACGCGCGAGATCGTGGATTCGTGCAGGGACAATAATTCTGCCACGTCTTTTAACACCATCGGTTGCATCGCAATGGGACCATGATCGAAAAACCGTTGTTGCCGATCCACAATGGTATTCGACACTTTTAAAATGGTTTCAAAACGTTGCTGAATATTGCGTAACAGCCAATGCGCTTCTTGAAGATACGCCGGCTTGTTGCCGGATTCTTCGCGCCGCGCCGGTAAAAACTTGGCGTAAAGCTGATTGATCCGAATCTTCGGAATGGCGGCATCGTTTAATTTGGCAACCCAGTGCCCGTTTTCTTTGACCACAATGGTGTCCGGGATCACATGGTCGGCGCGATCCGAAGAAAACAACAAACCCGGACGCGGGTTTAACGTGCGGATTAAACGCACGGCTTGTTCGATGACCTCTTCCGACACCCGAACAAAACGGCGTATCGTTGAAAACGCACGTTTGGCGACTTCCGGTAAATGATGACGCGCCATCGCCAACGCCGCTTGTTGTATCTCGCTTTCAGGCAAGGCTTGAAGCTGTAACACCAAACACTCGCTTAAATTGCGCGCGCCCACGCCGGTCGGCTCAAAGGTTTGTAAAAGCGCCAACGATTGCTCGAATAACGCCGGCGTAACCCCCAACATCTCCTGATACTGCTCGCAAAATTCCGCGCTCGTCATCGAAAGATAACCGTCCTCGTTGAGCTCGTCGATCATCACTTCAATGATGTTGCGATGCGTGTCTTCAATCACCGACATGGATAATTGCGCCAAAAGATGCTCGCGCAACGACACCCCCGAAGCAATTTGCGGGGCTAAGTCGTCGTCGTCTTCTCCCACCCCGCCCATGTCGCTGGTCATCACAAAATCTTCCTGCTCTAAGGCATCGGGCGCGTCAAAAGCCGTCGGGATGTCTTCAAAGGAATCTTCATCGTTGGCGTCAAAATTAGCCTCGGCGTCAGACCCGGCGTCCGAGGAATAGTCCGGCTCGGATTCGGGTAAAGCGGTATCGGTGTCCGATGAGGATTTCACCGATTCGGCGGGGAGATCGGGAAGATCGTCTTCAGTGTCGGATTCGTCTTTCTCCAAAAGAGGATTGTCTTCCAGCATTTTGTCGATTTCTTCATTCAACTCTAGGGTGGAGAGCTGCAATAAATAAATCGCCTGACGCAACTGCGGCGAGAGGGTCAGTTGTTGTGAGAGGCGAACATTGAGCGTTTGTTTCATAGGCAGGATTAAAGTCTAAAGTGTTCGCCCAAATAGACTTTGCGCACATTTTCATCGAGCACCAAATCGGAAGGCACGCCGGATGAGAGGACGCGCCCTTCGTTGATGATGTACGCACGATCGCAAATCCCTAAGGTTTCACGAACGTTATGATCGGTGATCAACACGCCGATATTGCGCTCTTTTAAAAATCGGATGATTCTTTGTAAATCAATGACGGCGATGGGGTCCACCCCCGCAAACGGTTCATCCAACAAGATAAAGCGCGGACGAGACGCTAACGCGCGCGCAATCTCACAGCGCCGCCGCTCGCCACCGGACAAAGAAATGGCGGGCGCGTCGGCAAGATGCCCGATAGCCAGATCATCCAGTAAAGCATCCAAACGATTTTTAAGCGTGTCTTCATCGGATTCTTGCAACTCCAAAATCGCGCGAACGTTTTCGGCAACGGTGAGTTTTCTGAAAATCGACGCTTCCTGCGGCAGATAGGATAATCCGCGCCGCGCGCGTTTGTGAATCGGCAGACGGGAGACATCTTCGCCGTCTAACTCAATACTGCCGCCGTCGGCGGCAACCAGCCCCACAATCATGTAAAAGCACGTGGTTTTGCCGGCGCCGTTGGGACCCAACAATCCGACCACCTCGCCACGCTCGACGCTCAAAGAAACATCCTGAACCACGGCGCGCGTTTTATAACGCTTATGTAAATGATGAGCGGAAAGCGAAGTCATGGTTTTTTCTTGGTCGATTTATTGTGTTCTTTTAATGAAGCGTCTTCTTTTAAGTCGACGGAAGGAGGCGGCTCTTGGGTGTTTTTGGGTTTGATTTCAAATTGACCCGTCACGCGGGAGGACCCTGCGTTGTCCGCCGTACCGTTGCCGCTTTCGGGGCGCGCCGCGGCGCGAAACGTTTCGGTGGTGCCGTGGTACACGATGTAATCGCTTTTGATTTCATCGTTCTCGCGTTTTAAAAACGCCTGATCGAATAATTCCAAAACTTCTTTTTCGCCGTTGTATTCCACGCGCTTGGCAAAGGCTTCGATGAACTCATCGACATTATCGCGTTTTTGACGAAACGAGACGGGATTGCCGTATGCCGTGGCGGAAATAGAATTATTCGGGTTTTGACGAAAGGTGACGCGATCCGCGTGAATCACCATGGTGCCTTGTGTGATGATGACATTGCCTGCCAACGTGGCGACTTTGGTGTCGTAATTGATGGCTTCGCTTTTGTCGGCGGAAAAATGAATCGGTTTGTTGCGATCGGCGCGTTCGGCGTTCGCGGGAAACGACAACGCCGCGAACAAAGCGGACACCAACGCAAAATAAACAAATGGACGAATCATGGTTTTTTAGGTAAAGCGCGCGGTAAAAACGTGCCGCGAATGTTGGATTGTAACGTCAAATTGCGTTTTTGATCGTCGATGATGATCCCGTTGGCGCGAACTTCGCCGTCCGGCGAAATAAGGGTGACGGGAAGATCGGTGTCGATCACGCGCGTATCGGTTAAAAGATGTAAATATTCCGTCAGCAGTTTGAGCGATTTGTCGTCACACGGTAATTGGGACTCCGCACAACCGGCGCGTTCCGCAATCACGTTATTTTTAAGGGAGAGGTCTTTTTTGTCGCCGGAAAGAAAAGCGTCGTTGGCGGTGACGGTCAGAGGCGGACGATTGATCTGCTCTAACAAAATTTTGACGTTTTTCAATTCAAACGAATCATCGTCGGCAAAATGTTCGCCGTAATCGGCGGTTAAAGATTGTTGAGGTCGCCCCTCTTTGTTATAAACCGTGGCTTTGAATGCCTTGATGAAAATATCGGGATCATGCCGTGCCGCGCTGCCCGCGATCAAAGGCGACTGAATCTGCGCGTCCAACCAATAGGTGAGCGCGACCAAGGCGCCCAAAAATAAGATCGGCGACCACGCCGTCAAACGGTAAATTTGTTCAAAAGGCAGTTTCATCGCTTCATCGACCCAAAAGGCTCATGCGGATCGTTGCATGGTCGCGTCAAAACGGATGTTTTGCGCGGACAAGATCAAATCGCAGACTTCACGCACCGCCCCCATGCCGCCTTGGGCGCGGGTGACAAAATGTGCGGCATCACGCAATGAGGGCGGCGCGTTGGGAACGGTCACGCCCAAGCCTGATCCCGTGATCAAAGGCAGATCGGGCGCGTCATCGCCGATGTGCGCGCACGCCTCAAAAGGCAAGCCCAAATCTTCGACCAATTGCTCCCAAGGCGTTTTTTTATCCATGACGTTACGAATCACCCGCTTGACCCCTAACACGTTGGCGCGATGCAAAATGGCTTTTGCGCGGCTACCGGTGATCCACGCGACCTCAATGCCCGCCGCGATCAACAACTTTAAACCCAAGCCGTCTGCCGCACAAAAAGCGCGACTTTCGATCCCGTCATCGTTGAAGTAAATGCGACCGTCGGTCAAAACGCCGTCCACATCGCAGGTCAAAAGTTTGATTTTTTTTGCGCGCGCCAAAAGTGCCGCGTCAAAGGAAAAAGAAAGCGTTGAATCGGTCATTAAACTATCCTTGCGCGAAATAAGTCGTGTAAATGCAGCGCGCCGATTAAGGTGTGATGTTCATCGACAACTAAAAGCTGCGTGATTTTGGGCGGCGTTTCCATCACCAAAACGGCGTCCGCCGCCAGCGCGTCCGGGGAAATCACACGCGGATTGGGGTGCATTAACTCGATCACCGGCGTCGAAAGCGCCGCGTTTTTTTCAAGGCAACGACGTAAGTCTCCGTCGGTAAAAATGCCGATTACCTGCTCATGGTCGTCCAAAACTGCTGTCATGCCCATGCCCTTGCCGCTGATTTCCACTAAGGCTTCGGAAAGGGTGTGGGAGGCGCGAACTTTAGGCAGGGCATCCCCTTGGCGCATGACATCCGACACGCGTGTGAGAAGCCTGCGCCCCAGCGACCCGCCCGGATGCGACTTGGCAAAATCCTGCTCGGAAAACCCGCGCAGTTCCGCCAACGCCAACGCCAAGGCATCCCCCAACGCCAAGGTGGTGGTGGTGCTGGTGGTCGGCGCCAAACCAAACGCGCCGGCTTCCGCGCTCACTGAAACGTCCAACGCGACATCGGCGGCTTTGGCAAGCGAAGAGTTTAATTTGCCGGTCAGCGCGATGATCGCCACGCCCTCGCGTTTTAAATGCGGAATCAACGCGACAAGCTCATCCGTTTCTCCCGAATACGAAAGCGCGATGACGATATCTTCTGCGGTGATCATGCCGAGATCACCGTGACCGGCTTCGGAGGGGTGCACAAAAAACGCGGGGGTGCCGGTTGATGCCAATGTGGCGGCGATTTTTCGTGCGATATGACCGGATTTTCCGATGCCGGTCACGATGGCGCGTCCGTGCGAGGCAAGAATCATGGAAACGGCGCGAATAAAAGTATCGTTTAAACGTTCGGAGAGTTTTTGTATGGCGTCGGCTTCCAACGCTAAAACTTGCCGCGCGCGCGCTAAAACATGAGAGGAATCGGAGGGTGAAACAATCGGCATCGTCAAAAAGGCATACGTAGAAAATTGGTATTGCGTAAGTATAAATCAGGAATCAGAGGTTCGGCAAAAAGTAAAAACCTACTTTTTGCCGGTTGAGATTTCCAAAAAATCGCGGGGAGACCCCGACGATTTTTTGAAGAAAAGGCGGCATGGATTCTGCGACTTCGCCTGCTGTCGCAGGCTTCGCGCTTAAATGACGAGTTCTGATCCCTGATCCCTGATATCTGATTCCCGAAACCCCAACGAGGGTTGTCGTTGATTGATTTTAAGCTCGACCAAGCGTATCGTATAAATTCCTCAAAGCAAGGAAATAATAATGAATACAACCGAATATGCCGAATTGCTCAATCGTGTTGCCTGTCTTGACCCGTTGGAACGCATGCGTTTTATTGCGGATGTCTCCTCTCTGGACGAAAAAGAAGACTCTCAGCCCTTCAAAAAAAACGGCAAGGGCATTTTGGAATTGGAAGGCTTGGGACGTGAGATATGGCAAGACATTGACGCACAAGATTATGTCAATCAAGAAAGAAACTCATGGAATGGATAGAGCGTCTATCCGGTCACACCGTCGCTATCGATACCGCGCCTATTATTTATTTTATTGAGGGACGCCCCGAATTTCTCGAAACGCTTCGCGTATTTTTTGCCGCGCTTCATGTCGGCAAATTCTTGGCGGTGACTTCCACGGTGACACTCACGGAAGTTTTGGTTCATCCCATTCGCGCCGGGCAACAACGCCTCTGCGATCGTTATCGAAAGATTTTGCTGAACGAGGAGCATCTGCATCTCATTCCGGTGACACACAGAATTGCCGAAAAAGCCGCCGAAATCAGGGCAAAGTACAATTTGCGCACGCCGGACTCAATCCAAATCGCCGTCGCGCACACCACACACGCCGATTTCCTGCTGACTAACGATATGCAACTTTCTCGCTTATCAAGCCCTAAAGTGCTTGTTCTAAATGCGTTAGTTGGGCAGGTTTGACAAGTCAGGGATCAGGGATCGTCATTCTGCGCGCAGCGAAGCGAAGTCGCAGAATCCACATCGCCTTTCCTACAAAAAATCGTCGGGGTCTCCCCGCGATTTTTTGGAAATCTCAACCGGCAAAAAGTAGGTTTTTACTTTTTGCCGAACCTATCGGTATATAATTTGCCGATTGCCGCGCGCATCCCGCGCGGTTGTATCATGCCTATTTATTTGACGGGAGACACAAGTGCTGGAAATTGTACAAGCGGCAGGTTGGCCGATTTGGTTTTTGATTTTGGCGTCGGTCGTGGCGATACCGATTATTGTCGAACGCTTTTGGGCGTTGCGGCGCTCGGTGATTATCCCCAAAGGGTTGGTTGACGAAGTTTTACACGAATTTAAACAGCGCGGGATCAACACCGCGCTTTTGGCGCGCACGGCGCAACGCGGGCCTTTGGGTCAAATCATCGCGGCGGGGCTTGCCAACGCACAGGCGCCGCGCGTGGTGATGAAAGAAGCCATTGAGGAAGTCGGGCGCGTGGTCACGCATCGCTTGGATCGCTTTTTGACAACCTTGGGGACGATTGCCGCCATGGCGCCGCTGTTAGGATTGTTCGGCACGGTCATCGGGATGATCGAAATTTTCGGCTCGACAACCGATGTCGGCGCCAACCCCGTCGCGCTCGCGCACGGGATTTCCGTCGCGCTGTATAACACGGCGTTCGGGTTGATGATCGCCATTCCCTGCATGATTTTTTATCGGCATTTTCGCGCATTGGTCGAATCGTACATTGTTGAAATGGAACGGGAAGCGATTCGTCTTGTCGATGCCGTGCATAAATAATCGGGAGCGCGCTTATGAACTTTCGCGGCTACCGTATGCGGGAAGAACCGGAAATCAACTTCATTCCGTTGATCGACGTATTACTGGTGATTCTCATTTTTTTGATGGTCTCGACCACGTATCAGCGAATCCGTGAGTTGCAGATTACCCTGCCTTACGCCAGCGCGGAAAAGCCCAAAGCGAGCCCGCGCGAGGTTTTGGTCGGCGTCAACGTGGACGGCGAGTATGAAATCAGCGGGCAGCGTTTTGGCTATCAAGGCGTGGAAGATTTTGCCTCCCGATTAAAACAGTCGGGTGGCGACAAACCGGAGGACGCCATCATCATCATCAACGCGGACGCAAAATCGTCTCATCAATCTGTCGTGCGCGTGATGGAAGCCGCGCGCGCCGCCGGCATGGCAAAAATCACGTTTGCCACACAGGAGCCGTAACCAAGCGTGGCGTATTTCGGAACGTGGGTTTTAAAGCATTGGTATCGCCGCGCGCCTTCGTGGCTGTCCCTTTTGCTTTTGCCGCTTGCTTTCGTGTTTGGCGTGGTTGCCGAGTGTCGCGCCTCTTTGTATCGTTACGGCTTTATCCGCGTTCATCGACTTTCCGTGCCGGTGATTGTGGTCGGCAACATCACTGTCGGCGGCACCGGCAAAACACCCTTGGTCATCGCGCTTGTCAAAGCCCTTCAGGCTAAAGGCTATACCCCGGCGGTGATCAGCCGCGGATACGGAAGCGACCCTCATCATGAAGTCACGGAAGTCACACCGCAAAGCGCGACGGCGGACGTGGGCGATGAACCGATTGAAATCGTGTCCGCCACCGGCGTCTTAATGGCGGTCGGCGCAGACCGTCTTGTCTGTGCGCGGCATTTGTTGATGCGTCATCCCAACATCAACGTGATTATTTCCGACGACGGATTACAACATTATCGGCTGGCGCGAACGGTAGAAATTGCGGTATTTGATGCCATGTTAGGCGTGGGGAACGGGTTTTTGTTGCCGGCAGGTCCGTTGCGCGAAAGAGTGTCCCGTTGTGGTCATGTGGACGCCATCGTTGTGACCGGCGATGAAACGCTTTTGCCGCCTGCCGCGTTATCTTCGCTTCAACATACGCCGATCTTTCGGCAGGCGTTAAAGCCTACGCTTTGGCGCAACGTTGCCACGCCGGAAATGGCGCGCCGGCTTGAGAGTTTTTCGGACGAAACAAACGTCCACGCCGTGGCGGGCATCGGCAATCCCGATCGTTTTTTTGCCACGTTAAAATCGCTTAACATTGCGTTTACGCCGCACGCCTTTTCGGATCACCACGATTACCGCGCCGAAGAATTGGCGTATAAAGGCGCAAAGTGGATTTTAATGACCGAAAAAGACGCCGTGAAATGTCGCGCGTTGGCCGACGCTTCGTTTTGGTCTTTAACCGTTGAAAGCGCGATCGACGAATCGCTTTTGACTTTGATTTTAAGGAAACTTCGTGACTTCTGATCCTAAAGCCCGCCCGTTGCCCGAAACGCCTACCGAAACGTCTACAAAGATGCCTATTAAACCGTCTGACGAAAAGCGCGCCGACAAAAAGTTGTTGGAGCTTTTGGTGTGTCCCGTCACGCGCGGCAAGCTCACCTTGGATAGGGAACAAAACGAATTGATTTCCGTGGCGGCGAAACTTGCCTATCCGATTAAAGCAGGCGTTCCCGTGATGCTTGAAGACGAAGCCCGCAAACTCACCGACGAAGAATGTCTTCGCTATAAAAAAAACGAGCCGGTTCTCTAACGCAACAGTCTTTTACCCCCTCCTCTTTCGATCTGTCATCAAACTGTCACAATTCCTCCCTAGAATGGGGTCACGTTTTATTGACGTTAAACAACTGAGGAAAAGATGAACACTCGAATTTTAAAAACATGGTTAATGGCAACGCTTGTTACGTGTGCGACTGTTGGTGCGGTCAGCGTGGCGGCGGCGCAAAGCGATGTGACCGGCGCCGGCGCCAGTTTTCCCGCGCCGCTTTATACCAAATGGTCAGCGGCGTATCAAAAAGAAACCGGCAACCGCATTAACTATCAATCCATCGGCTCTTCCGCGGGCTTAAAACAAATCGACGCCAAAACCGTTGATTTTGGCGCGTCAGACGCACCTTTAACCGATGAAGAACTTGCACAAAAAGGCTTAATGCAGTTTCCGATGGCCATCGGCGGCATCGTGCCGGTGGTGAACTTAAAAGACATCAAGCCGGGCGCGTTGAAATTAGACGGGCGTGTCTTGGGTGATATTTATTTAGGCAAGATCACGGTGTGGAATGATCCGGCGATCGTGGCGTTGAATCCGGGATTGCCTCTTCCCGCCGATCCCATCGCGGTGGTGCGTCGGGCAGACGGATCGGGGACAAGTTTTGGTTTCACGCATTACTTAAGTAAAGTGAATACCGAATGGAAAGATAAAGTGGGCGTTGGCACGGCGGTGAATTGGCCGGTCGGCTTGGGCGGCAAAGGCAATGAAGGCGTGGCGGCGTTTGTCGGCAGATTAAACGGCGCGATCGGGTATGTGGAATTTGCGTACGCAAAAAGAAACGGGCTTATTTACACACAAATGAAAAACCGCGAAGGGGTGTTTGTGGAACCCAATGAGGCAAGTTTTAAAGCGGCGGCGTCCGGCGCGGATTGGAAAAAAAGTTTTTATCAAATTTTGACCGATCAACCGGGGAAGAACGCCTGGCCGATTACGTCCGCCACGTTTATTATGATGCACACAAAACAAGATAAACCCGAACAAGCAAAAGCCTCCCTCGCTTTTTTTGATTGGGCGTATCGGAAAGGAGACGCGGCGGCGATCGATTTAGACTACATCCCCATGCCCCAAGAGGTTAAAGACATCGTGGCGCGCGCATGGGCAACCGTCACGGACGCCAAAGGCGCGGCTTTAGGGAAGTAACTATTTTTAAACGGGCATAGCAAAGTCCGCCGGTTCCACAAAAGATTTAAATACCTTTAAGATAGACCTGATACTTATCATAAGTATTTAAATGTTGAACCGGCGGGACTTATCTAAACGCTCAATAATGGCGAATCAACTCAACTTATCATCATCAACCCTCGCGCGGCGAATGCGGCAAAACGCATGGACAGACCGCGCGTTTGCTTTGATGGTTCACGGCGCGGCACTTTTAACGCTTGCCGCGCTTTTGGGCATTGTGCTTTCTTTGTTCATGGGGGCGTGGCCGGCCATTCAGGAATACGGATTTTCTTTTTTCGTTCGCAACGCGTGGGATCCGCCGCGAGAAGATTTCGGCGGGCTCGTGATGATCTACGGGACGTTGATGACTTCCTTGATTGCGTTGGTGATCGCCGTGCCGGTGAGTTTTGGCATTGCGTTGTTTTTAACCGAACTTTCTCCGCGCTGGTTGAAGCGTCCGTTGGGGTCGATGGTTGAGTTGTTGGCGGCGGTTCCATCCATTGTGTATGGGATGTGGGGCTTGATGGTCTTTGGTCCCGTGTTGGCAAAATATGTACAACAACCCTTGCAATCTTTGTGTGCGCATGTGCCGATACTCCATACCTTAACGCAGGGTCCGCCGGTCGGGATCGGGATTTTGTCTGCCGGAATCATTTTGTCCATCATGATTATTCCTTTCATCGCCTCCGTGATGCGCGATGTCTTTGAAGTCACGCCGCCTTTACTCAAAGAATCCGCGTATGGCTTGGGTTCAACAACGTGGGAAGTCATTTGGAAAGTGGTTTTGCCTTATACAAAAACCGGCGTGTTGGGCGGCGTTATGTTGGGCTTAGGGCGCGCTTTGGGAGAAACCATGGCGGTGACCTTTGTGATCGGCAACATGAGTCAATTAAGCTCGATCTCGCTTTTTGAGCCGGCGAACAGTATTACCTCTGCGCTGGCCAACGAATTTGCCGAAGCCGCTCCCGGCTTACATCAGTCCGCGCTGATTTATCTGGGGCTGATTTTGTTTTTAATTACGTTTGCGGTATTGACGTTTTCCCGTTTGTTGTTGATGCGGTTAAAAGGTCGTGAAGGAAAACGGGTATGAACATTGATCAGCAAAAATTAGCGCGTTTTATGTGGCGCAAAAGAATCAATCAAGGTTCGTTATTGTTGTCGGTGGGCGCCATGATTTTTGGCGTCTTTTGGTTGGCGTGGATACTTTGGGAAACGATACATTTAGGCTTTTCCGGTTTTTCGGTCTCCCTTTTTACGGAAACCACCCCCGCGCCCAACGAGCCCCTAGGCACGGGCGGCTTGATCAATGCCATGTGGGGGTCGCTTTTGATGGTGGGCATGGCCACTTTCATCGGCGCGCCGGTCGGGATTCTTTCAGGCATTTATCTTGCCGAATATAAACCGGACGGCAAACTTGCCGTCACGATACGTTTCATCAACGATTTATTATTATCCGCGCCGTCGATCATCATCGGTTTGTTTATCTATACCTTATTGGTGGTTCGGTTTCGTCAATTTTCCGGCTGGGCGGGCGCGGCGGCTTTAACGTTAATCGTGATCCCGGTGGTCATCCGCACCACAGAAAACATGTTGCAATTGGTGCCGGCGCGTCTGCGTGAAGCGGCTTATGCCTTAGGAACGCCCAAATGGAAAGTGATATTGCGCATCACGCTCACGGCGTCGCGCGCGGGTGTCTTGACCGGCATTTTATTGGCGGTGGCACGGATTGCCGGCGAAACCGCGCCGTTGATTTTTACCGCGTTGAACAATCAATTTTGGAAGGCAGGCTTATCGGGTCCGACCGCCAATCTTCCGGTGACCATTTTGCAATACGCGATGAGCCCTTATCAAAATTGGCAACATTTAGCATGGGCGGGCGTGTTGATGATCACGCTTGCCGTGTTGGGATTAAACATTCTTGCCCGCGTTTTGTCGCGGACAAAGCGATAACCTACTCACGATATTGACTATGACGAATACCCAAACACAGCGACCGACGCCAAACGCCAAACTGATCATTCGCAATCTGAATTTTTATTACGGAAAGTTTCGCGCCCTGCACGGCATCAATCTTGAAATTCCCGACAAAGGGGTCACGGCGTTTATCGGGCCTTCCGGTTGCGGAAAATCCACGTTGTTGCGCACCATGAACCGCATGTTTGAGCTGTATCCCGATCAACGCGCCGAAGGCGAAATTCTGTTAGACCAAGAAAACTTATTGACGTCTAAACAGGATGTGGCGTTGATTCGCGCGCGAATCGGCATGGTGTTTCAAATGCCGACGCCTTTTCCGATGTCGATTTTTGACAATATTGCCTTTGGCGTCAAACTTTTTGAGAACTTATCAAGAATCGAGATGGAAGAGCGCGTTGAATGGGCGCTCAAAAAAGCCGCGCTTTGGGAAGAGGTGAAAGATAAACTGACCCAATCCGGCGCGAGTTTATCCGGCGGGCAACAACAACGTTTGTGCATTGCGCGTGTGATCGCCATCAAGCCGGAGTTATTGTTGTTGGATGAACCCTGTTCTGCGTTAGACCCTATTTCTACCGCGCGCATCGAAGAGCTGATCGCCGAATTGAAAAAGGACTATACTGTAGTAATTGTCACGCATAACATGCAACAAGCCGCGCGTGTCAGTGATTACACGGCCTATATGTACTTGGGCAATCTTGTAGAATTTGGCGCCACCGAGCAGATTTTCTTCAAGCCCGCAAAACGAGAAACCGAAGATTATATTACCGGACGTTTCGGTTGATACCATGAAAGATTAAGCGATGACAGAAAAACATTTATCTTCACAATTTGACAGCGATTTAAACGAAGTTTCCACCAAAGTGATGGAAATGGGCGGCTTGATAGAATCTCAAATTCGCGCGGCGATGGCATCCTTGAGCAGTTATTCGATAGAGCTTGCCGACCAAGTGATTAAAAACGAACCCGGCGTGGACGATTTTGAAATCAATATCGACCATTTATTGATTTCCGTGATTGCGCGTCGTCAACCTGCCGCGCGAGACTTGCGTTTACTTTTGGCGATTTCAAAAATCACGGCAAACTTGGAGCGTGTCGGCGACGAGGCAAAAAAAATCGCAAAACGCGCCAAGTCTCTCATCGAAAGCGGCAAAGCGCGGGAAATGCCCATCGGAGACTTGCGCCTTGCCACCGAGCTTGCCACAAAACTGATTCATCAAGCCTTAGACGCCTTGGCAAGATTGGATATTGAAAGCGCGTTGACCATCTTAAAAGACGACGATGAAATCGACCGCGAGTTTAAAGGTTTTACGCGGATGCTGATTACTTATATGATGGAAGACCCGCGAACCATCAGCGGCAGTTTAGATTTGTTGTTTGTGGCCAAAGCCATTGAGCGCATCGGCGATCACGCAAAAAATATCGCGGAATGTATTATTTATATCGTCAAAGGCGAAGATGTGCGGCACAGCTCGCTTGAAACCATCGAATCCATCATTAAGTAATCATGGGCAAAGAGGCTTTTTGTAAAACCCGTGTGTTGATTGTTGAAGATCAGCCGGACATTATCGAGCTATTATCCATTCATTTAAAGCATCATGATTTTGACGTGGTTGCCGCGCTCAACGGCACGGAGGCGCAAAAAGTGTTGGATGACGCGCTGCCGGATTTAATCTTATTGGATTGGATGCTCCCCGGCGGTCAAGACGGCATTGCTTTGGCGCGTAAATGGCGAAGCACCCCCCGCACGCAACACATACCGATCATTATGTTGACCGCGCGCGGTGAAGAGGTCGATAAAATCAAGGGCTTGGATATGGGTGTGGACGATTATGTCGTCAAACCCTTTTCGCCCAAAGAGTTGATGGCAAGAATACGCGCCGTGTTGCGTCGGCGCGCGCCCGAACAAATTGCCGACGCGGTGACGATGGGAGATTTAACTTTAGACGCCGCGCAGTTGACGGTTTTATTTCGGCAACAAAAATTATCGGTCGTCTCAACCGAGTTTCGGTTATTACATTTTCTGATGAAGCACCCGAATGTGATCTGGTCACGCGCGGCGCTATTAGATAAAGTCTGGGGAGATCACGTGTTCATCGAAGAACGCACGGTGGATGTTCACATCAAACGTTTGCGCCAAGCCTTAGGGGAAGCAGGGAGCTATATCGAAACGGTGCGCGGGGCGGGTTATCGCTTTTCCTTGACACCGCAAACTTAAACTATCCATCAAAATCATGGTGTGGCGCGCGCTATTTCTTCTGATGTTGACGGGCTTGTGCTTTTGCTTTGCTCAATCAAGCGGCGCGTTGAATACTTATACGGCAAGTGTGATTGCGTGTTTGTTTTTGGTGTTGCTCGCCTTGTTTATTCTCGACAGGGTTTTAGGGTTGCGGTTGATCGAATGGCTAAAACGCCTGCAAGAAAATCCCATGAGCCCTATTCCCCGGTTTTCCGGCGCGTGGCGAGAGACGGCGGAACGCGTGACGCGCTTATTAAAGCAAAAAGATCATGCCCTTCATGTCTGCCAAACGGAATTAGATAATTTCTATGCCGCGCTGGAAGCCTCGCCGGACGGGCTGATTATTTTGGATGAGCAAATGCGCATCTTATGGTGCAATCAATCGGCGTGTGGTCATTTTGGGTTGGATGCCGCGCGCGATCAAGATCAATCGGTCACGCATTTACTGCGAGACCCGGTGTTGGTGAATTATCTTTCCGCGAAAACGTATCAGCAACCGGTGATCATTGAAAGCCCCAAGTCGATTCACGCGCAACCTTTACGATTGTCGGTGCAGCTTTACGCTTATGGCGAAGGGCGTTTGTTGATGCAGTCGCGCGATGTGACGGCCATTTTGCAAGCCGAAGCCATGAGGCGCGATTTTGTCGCCAACGTCTCGCACGAGATTCGCACGCCTTTGACGGTGTTGTCGGGGTTTGTGGAAACGCTACAAACCTTGCCGCTGACCGACCATGAGCGCGATGATTATCTTCTCCGAATGGCCAATCAAGCGCATCGAATGAAACATCTGGTCGATGATCTATTAACCTTATCGCGGATTGAAAGTAACGCGCCGCCGGATTTAAAGACTTGGGTTTCGGCGCGCATGTTGTTACAACAATGCGAAACCGACGCGCGCGCCTTGTCGGCTTTAGTCTTAGGCGATCACCCCCCGCATTCATTTATTTTTCCGAAGGATGAAACCGTCAACGAAGAAATCGCGGGCAACGCACACGAATTGCAGAGTGCGTTTTTTAATCTCATCAATAACGCCGTGCGTTATACGCCGGCAGGGGGCACGATTGAAGTTCAATGGGAAAAACTGCCCGGCGGGCAGGCGCGGTTTTTAGTCAAAGATACGGGGCAGGGGGTGGCGCCCGAACACATTCCGCGTTTGACGGAACGGTTTTATCGTGTGGATTCGGATCGCTCACGCGCCACCGGCGGCACGGGGTTGGGGCTTTCGATTGTCAAACACGTGGCGCAACGCCACGACGCGACGCTGACGATCGAAAGCGTTGTGGGGCAGGGGTCAACCTTTGCGATGACTTTGCCTGCGCAACGAATTGATTCGCCTAAAAGAGAGTTCGCCCATAAGTAAACCCCCACACCCTATGCCCAAAAGTGGAATCTTTTTGCCAAACGGCAGGACTCATTGCATTGCCCCTCTATTGTGGCTACAATGTAGCCAACAAACAAGGAGAATTAACATGAGCGCAGACGCTGTTGTTCGGGCGAGAATCCCGGCAGATTTGAAAAAACAGGCTATGTCCACCCTCAACGCAATGGGTTTATCCGCATCTGACCTGATTCGGTTGGTGTTTCTTCGCGTCGCCGAAGAGGGGCGATTACCTTTTGCGGTTGAGATTCCCAACAAAACCACAAGAAAAGCAATGAAGGAGCTTCTGGAAGGGAAAGGCGTTCATTACGAATCCGGCGAAAAAATGTTCAAAGATTTGGGTATTTGATGCTGATACCACGATTAAGCGGACAGTTTAAGAAAGACGTTAAGAAAGCAGAAAAACGCGGCAAGGATATGAAAAAACTCCGCACTGTGTTGGAGTTGCTTTTTGCGGAGCAAAACCTTCCTCTGCAGTACCGAGATCATCCGCTCAAAGGCGAGTGGGCAGGGTTTCGTGACGCGCATATCGAACCGGATTGGTTGCTGATTTATTACGTCCGTGGGAATGTTCTTTACCTTGTGCGGACCGGAACACATTCCGATATATTCGACGAATAGATGAACGACGGTGAGGATGATTTAAAACCGGATTGGGTTTCAGGGGTCAGAGGTCAGGGATCAGGAGTCAGGAGTCAGGAGTCAGGAGTCAGGAGTCAGGAATCAGAGCGCCGTCATTTAAGCGCAAGCCTGCGACAGCAGGCAAAGTCGCAGAATCCATCCCGCCTTTCCACCAAAAAAGGATCAGGGTTTTGGTCTCCACTGACTTTGCTTCGCGTCGTGCGTTCCGCCCCAACCTTTGGTTTTGGTCTCCACTAACTTTGCTTTGCGTCGTGCGTTCCGCCCCAACCAAAGGTTGTCCTGTCCTTTTTTGCTGACTCCAACCGGCAAAAAGGTCCACTTTTTGCCGTCGAGTGTAGGTTTTTACTTTTTGCCGAATAGTTACTGATCCGTCACCGCGCCCTGCGACGAAGAAGAAACAAGTCGGGTGTATTTACCCAACAGTCCGCGCGTGTAACGCGGTGCGGGTTGTGTCCAATTGGCTTTTCTTCGGGCAAGCTCGCTGTCGCTGATGTTGAGTTGGATTAAGCGTTGATGCGCGTCGATGGTGATGGAGTCTCCTTCTTCCACAAACGCAATCGTGCCGCCGACAAACGCCTCAGGCGCCACATGACCGACCACCATGCCCCACGTGCCGCCGGAAAAACGTCCGTCCGTGATCAGCCCGACCGTCTCGCCCAAACCCTGCCCCACCAAAGCGGCGGTGGGTGCCAGCATTTCCTGCATGCCGGGTCCGCCCTTGGGACCTTCATAGCGAATTACCACAACATCGCCGTCTTTAATTTTCCGCGCCATGATGGCATCCATACATTCGGCTTCGGAATTAAAGACGCGCGCGGGCCCCGTGATCGACGGATTTTTCAACCCCGTGATTTTGGCAACCGCGCCCTCGGTGGCAAGATTGCCGCGCAAAATCGCCAGATGCCCTTCCGCGTACAAAGGATGATCGAAGGTGCGGATCACGTCTTGATCCGCGCGGGGTGTTTCGGGAACGTTGACCAATTCCTCCGCAAGCGTTTTGCCGGTGATGGTGAGGCAATCGCCGTGCACCAGCCCGCGCGACAACAACATCTTTAAGACTTGCGGCACGCCGCCCGCGCGATGAAAATCAACCGCGACGTAACGCCCGGAGGGTTTTAAATCACACAACACCGGCACTTTGCGACGAATCCGCTCAACGTCGTCTAATGACCACGCCACGCCGGCGGCAGCGGCAATCGCCAAGTAATGCAACACCGCGTTGGTGGAGCCGCCCGTGGCCATGATGAGCGCCATGGCGTTCTCGATGGATTTTTTCGTGATGATGTCGCGCGGTTTGAGGTCTTTCGCAATCGCGTTGTACAAAACCCGCGCGGAGATTTCCGCAGAGTCGGCTTTTTCGGGATCGGGAGACGCCATTTGTGAGGACCCCAATAAACTCATGCCCAACGCCTCAAATGAAGAAGACATCGTGTTGGCGGTGTACATTCCGCCGCACGCGCCGGTGGAAGGACAGGCGTTTTTTTCGATGCCGATAAAGTCTTCGTCCGACATCTTGCCGGCGGCGTAGGCGCCCACCGCTTCAAAAACGCTGACCACCGTTAAATCCTGCCCTTTCCACTTGCCCGGCTTGATGGTGCCCGCATAGACAAAAATACCCGGCACGTTCATCCGCGCCAAGGCGATCATCGCGCCCGGCATGTTTTTGTCGCACCCGCCGACAATCAAGACGCCGTCCATGCTTTGCCCGTTGACGGACGTTTCAATCGCGTCGGCAATGACCTCGCGCGACACCAACGAATATTTCATGGCTTCCGTGCCCATGCCGATGCCGTCGGTCACGGTGGGGACGCCAAAGGTTTGCGGCATCGCGCCGACCGCTTTTAAGGCGGCTTCTACGCGGTTGACCAAGGGTTGTATGCCGGCATTGCACGGGTTCATGGTGCTGTGTCCGTTGGCAATGCCGACAATGGGCTTGTCAAAGTCGTTGTCGCCAAAGCCGACCGCGCGCAACATCGCGCGATTCGGCGAACGGGCAACGCCCGCGGTAATTAAAGAAGAACGTCGGTTGATGGTCATGGTGTGGATTTCCTAAAGAGACAAAGGGAAAAGTGTAATGGAATCCACCCCCCTTGTGTTTAGCAAAAAACCGGAGAAAAAGAATGCGCCTGCAATATGAAAAATGGAAATCTTGGGGTACAATGATCCGCGCATTACAGGGTGTTACGTTTGCCTTTTTTTGCGAAAACAGAAGACCTTAAAAAAGGTCTTGATCCCATATTGAGATGTTTCATCATCACCTAAGGAGAACCCGATGAAAAAATGGATGATTCCCATGCTGTCTGCCGCGCTTTTAAGCGGTTGCCTTTTCAACAATGCGCGCACCGATGCCGATAATTCCTCCGCCACCGCGTCGACGGACTCATCCGCGCCGGCGAAGAAAACCAAGCTGGAGAGGGAGCGTGAAAAATACCAATCCGACGATCCGCGCGAATGCGTACAAAACTTTACTTTTGACGGCAGTTTCGCGCGGGGACGCACCTTCAAAAGCAACGCGTTTGTCAAGAATGTGACACAAGCCGTTGCCATCAAACGCGCGGTGCGTTACCTCACCAACGGCGGTTGGCAGATCAACAATGTCAATGAGAGCTTAGGCATCATCAGTGCCTCGCAAACCGTGAGCTACGGAAACGGAAAAACGGTGCCGTTTAATGTCGGGATCGAGCAAGCCAAAGGCGGGGTGAATGTTGATTTGAGCTATAAGATTTCGGGGGGATTGTCGTCTCCCGTTGACGCGGTGCGCAATGAATTTTGTGCCGTCGTGGAAAGCGTGGGCGCAAAATAATCCTTCCCAAAACGTAAGATTGAGGTTGTTGTAGGGGCGAGGCTTGCCTCGCCCGCGCCCTTCTTGCCTTTTCTACAAAAAAGTAACCGGCTTTGCCGGTACTTTTTTGGAGATTCCAACCGGCAAAAAGTAGGTTTTTACTTTTTGCCGAACCCGCGAGTGTAGGTTTTTACTTTTGGGCATAGAGTGTAGGTTTTCACTTTGGGGCGAATCCCTGATATGCTCCAACGGATCCTATTGATCCTGAAAGGAAGCGCTTGATGAAAAAACCCCTCCTCATCATCGTGATTTTGGTGATAGCGGTGGCACTTATTGCGGCTGCCGTGTGGTTATCGAGAACCCAAACGCAAACGCTGACCTTATACGGAAATGTGGATCAGCGGCACATTGAGCTGGCGTTTGCCGATGCCGAGCGGATTGCCGAAATTTACGTTCAGGAAGGCGCGACGGTCGAGCCGGGTCAACCGCTTGCCAAGCTGGAAACGCGCAGACTTTTCGACAAAATCATGGCGGCGCGCGCGCGTCTTGCCCAAGCCCAAAGCGCCTTATTAAAACTTAAAAACGGAACACGTCCCGAAGAAATCGACCAAGCCCGCGCGGCGGTGGCGGCAGCCCATGCAGAAGCGGCATTCACGGAAGCGCAGTTTGAGCGAATGAGGCTACTTTCTTCCGATTCTTCCGGTCGTGCGGTCAGCCAACAGGAATTAGACGAAACGCGGTTAAAACGCGATCAGGCGCGCGCCAAATTAAATCTTGAGCAAAAAGCATTAAAGCTCGCGGAAATAGGCGCGCGGACGGAAGACATTCAGGCGGCGGAAGCCACGCTTGCCGAGCAACAACAAAATCTTGAAGCCTTAGAACATCAACTAGACGACGCCACGTTAAAAAGCCCTGCGCGCGCTGTGATTTTTCGTCGCTTATTGGAAGTCGGCGATATGGCTTCTCCACAACGCGCCGTTTTTTCGCTTTCGGTGATCTCGCCCAAATGGGTGCGCGCCTACCTTGCCGAGCCGGAATTGGGGCGCGTCAAACCGCAAATGAAAGCCCTTGTCACCACCGACGCGCTCACACAAGACACGTTATCGGGCACGGTGTCCTTTATTGCGGACACCGCCGAATTCACGCCCAAAACCGTGCAGACCACGGAATTAAGAACCGCGCTTGTTTACGAAATTCGTATTCTCGTGGAAGACCCAAACCATCAATTGCGATTGGGCATGCCGGTGACGATTACCTTTCCCGAATTCAATTAAATCGTGTGGCGGCTTTGCCATGTCTTTTCGCGCCCTTCATTTAAAAAAAACCTTCCGACAAAAAAACGGCGCTCCCCTTTTGGCGTTGGACGATGTGTCATTGACCCTCAAAAAAGGAACGATCACGGCGTTGGTGGGTCCTGACGGCGCCGGCAAGACAACCTTAATTCGCATCCTTGCCGGATTACTGAAACCGGATTTGCCGGAATCGTCAAACGCCGAAGCGATATTGAACAACCAACATCGCATTGGCTACATGCCTCAAAAATTCGGGCTTTATGAAGATTTAAGCGTTGAAGAAAACATGAACCTGTACGCCGCGCTTTTGGGTGTCCCTGATCACGCGCGCGACACACAATATCAAACCTTGTTGGCGATGGCGGATTTATCCTCGTTTCGCACGCGACGGGCGGGCAAGCTCTCCGGCGGGATGAAACAAAAATTAGGCTTGATTTGCGCTTTGTTGGCCGCGCCGGAAGTGTTGTTATTGGACGAGCCGACGGTTGGCGTTGATCCGCTTTCCCGCCGAGAATTAAAAGAGATCATCAAAAAACTCACGGAAGAAACCGGCATGTCGGTGTTGATGAGTACCGCGTATTTGGATGAAGCGGATCGTTGTGATGAAGTGATTTTAATGTTTCAGGGGAAAGTATTGGCAAGCGGTTCGCCTCAAACCCTGCGCGCGTTATCGAAGGGACGGTGTTATTGGGCGCGTCCTCACAAAAACGAGACGCCCCGCGCGTTGCAATCTCGTCTTTTGGAAGTCACCGAGGTGATCGACGCCGTGCCCATGGGCGGCGGCGTGCGGCTGATCACGGACAATCTTAAGGACGGGCAACGCGCTTTGTCTGACGAACAACAAAAAGGCGCGACGTTGACCGCCGTGGACCCCACCTTGGAAGACAGTTTTATGGCGTTGCTGCATCAACACGCCGCCGACACCAAAGATAAAATGCCGATACATGTTGTGCATCACGCCGACAACCGCGATCCAACCCATGAACAAACGGACTGGCGCGCTCGCCCGATGCAAGATCGTGAAATCGTCATCAACGTCGATCATGTGTCTCGTTATTTTGGCGACTTTTGCGCTGTCAACGATGTCAGTTTTTCGGTGCGCGAGGGAGAGGTTTTTGGGTTGTTGGGTCCCAACGGCGCCGGAAAAACAACCACGTTTCGGATGTTGTGCGGGTTGTTGCCCGCAAGTCACGGGTCGCTTTTTGTGGCAGGGTGTGACGTTCGCGCCGCAAGGCATGAGGCGCGTCGCAAGATCGGATACGTCGCTCAAAAATTTTCGTTGTATGGTGCGTTGAGTGTTGCGGAGAATCTTTCGTTTTTTGCGGGCGCGTATGGACTGACCGGCGCGTACAAGAAAAGAAGAATCGACGCCATGGTGGAAGACTTCGCGCTTGCCTCCTTTCTTTTAACGCCCGCCGAACAACTATTACAGGGATATAAGCAACGCTTGGCGATGGCGGTGGGTTTGTTGCACGAACCCGCCATTTTGTTTTTAGATGAGCCGACGGGCAGTGTGGATCCGATCGCGCGTCGTGCGTTTTGGCAACGCATCACACAATTATCCGATCACGGCATGACCATCGTGATCACCACGCATTTTATGGACGAAGCCGAGTATTGTGATCGCGTGTTGATTCAAGATCGTGGCGCGATGTTGGCGTTAGACACGCCGGAACATTTGCGTGAATGGGCGCGTCGCGCGCATCGTCCGGCGACGATGGAAGAAGCGTTTATTGAAATTGTTAAGCGGGGGAGACAATAAATGTCGCATGAGCCGCAACGCGATGATGCCCGCCGTATTCGTCTTATGCGAATCGTCGCACTGCTTGGCAAAGAATCTCGTCAAATGATGCGCGACAAAAGCACCGTCACGTTAGGAGTGATTTTGCCGATCGTTTTGCTTTTTATTTTTGGGTTTGGTTTGTCGTTGGACGTTCGTGAAGTGCCGGTGGCTGTCGTTGTCGAAAACGCCTCGCCCGAAACGCGCGATCTTTTCACACATTTATCGTTATCAAAAACCTTTAGTCCTGTGGTGGTGCGATCACCACAAGACGCGGAAACGCTTTTGCGCGAAGGAACCGTCAACGCGATGGTGCGTCACCAAGATAAAACGGCGGGAGGCGACGATGCTTTTCAAATTGTCGTCAACGGGCGCGACTCCAATTTGGCGCGAATATCGTCGCGTTATTTGGAGGGCGCGATCACGGCATGGAGCGCGCCGCAAACGCAGGTTTTTTTATCGTCGTTGACGGATGAGCCGATAGGTTGGGCTGAAAGCGAAACACGGGTTTGGTATAACGACGCTTTATTGAGCCGATACTTTTTGATTCCCGGGGTGACGGTTTTGATCATGACGTTAATCGGCGCATTATTAACCGCGTTGGTGGTGGCGCGCGAATGGGAGCGCGGCACGTTTGAAGCCATCATCGCCACGCCGGTCTTGCCCTCGGAAATATTGATCGGAAAAACCTTGCCGTATTTTGCTTTGGGGATGATTGGGTTAATCCTGTGTTTGTTGGCGTCTTCGTTTATTTTTCACGTGCCGATGCGCGGCGCGTTGGGGTTGGTGATCGGGGTCTCTGCCGTTTATTTAACGGTCTCGCTGGGCATCGGCTTATTGATTTCCGCCACGCTTAAAAATCAATTCTTGGCAAGCCAGAGTGTATTGATTGTCTGTTTCATGCCCACGTTGATGTGGTCCGGTTTTGTGTTTGATTTAAAAAGCGCGCCTATGGTGGCGTATTACATCGCGTATCTATTCCCGGCAACATGGTACGTTGAATTATTGCAAACCTTATTGTTGGCGGGAAACGTGCCGGAAATTGTTGTGCGGGACGGCATCATCTTAATGCTCTACGCGGTCTTCTTTTTGGCGTTGGCAAAAGCCAAAATCAAAAAGTCTTTGGAGTAAACACCATGCGCGCGTTTTTTTATTCGGTGGCGGTGTTGATCTACAAAGAAGCGTTGATGATCTTTAAAGATAAACGCGGGCGGCTGATTTTGGTGATGCCGGTTCTGATTCAAACGCTTTTGTTTGGTTATGTTGCCACGTTTGAATTGAATCGTGTGGATTACGCGGTGTTGGATGAAGATCGCAGTCAGGCATCGCGCGATTTAATCCGTGAATTTGACGGCTCGCCTATCTTTCATCGTGTGGTGAATTTAAACAACGCGGACGAAATCGCGCCGACTTTAGATCGCAGACAAGCGCTTTTGGTGTTGCATGTCGGGGCTTCGTTTGAACACACCTTAAATGTCGGGCGTGCCGCGCCGGTTCAAATACTGGTGGACGGCAGAAACAGCAACGTTGCGGGGATTGCCGCGGGTTATGGTCAGGAGATGATTGCGCGGTTTAATCAAAAACGTTTGAAGGAACGTTTGAATATCTATCCGCCGGTGACGATCACGTCGCGGGCGTGGTTTAATCCCAATTTGGAAACACGATGGAACATTTTGTCCGGCTTATTAGCGGTGCTTTCGGTGTTGCAGGTGATGATTTTGGCGGGGCAATCGGTGGCGCGCGAAAAAGAAACGGGGACTTTTGATCAACTGCTGGTCACGCCTCTGACCACCAAAGCCATGATGTTAGGCAAAGCCATCCCGCCGGTGTTGGTCGGGGTGATGCAATCTTCTTTGGTTTTATTCGTGGCGGTGCATTGGTTTCTTGTTCCTTTTTCCGGGTCATTCCTTCTTTTGCTCGCGGGATTATTAGTATTCAATAGCGCGATTGTCGGGATCGGGCTGTGCATTTC
This sequence comes from Burkholderiales bacterium, assembly GCA_031257235.1. GTDB lineage: Bacteria > Pseudomonadota > Gammaproteobacteria > Burkholderiales > Casimicrobiaceae > UBA931. The sequence goes on from JAIRPA010000028.1 coordinate 27,120, forward strand.
CGTGTTGACGACCACCATGCAACAAGCCTTGCTTTATACCTTTTCGTTATTGATGCCGATGATTCTGCTCTCCGGTTTTATCTCGCCTGTTTCATCCATGCCTGAAGTTTTTCAATGGGCAACGCTGATCAATCCCGTCCGTTATGGCGTTAATTTAACGCAACGTATTTATTTGGAAGGCGCGGGTTTTGCGGACGTGTGGCGAAACTTTGCGGCGTTGTTTTTAATCGCGGCGGTCACATGGAGCGCCACCTCGCTCTTATTTCGCACAAAGATGGGCGGGGGATTCGGCAAAAAGTAAAAACCTACTTTTTGCCGGTTGAGATTTCCAAAAAATCGCGGGGAGACCCCGACGATTTTTTGAGGAAAAGGCGGCTTGGATTCTGCGTTTCAGAGGTCAGGTATCAG
>JAIRPA010000034.1 GCA_031257235.1 Burkholderiales bacterium
CGCGAGCTATTCCCCGACCGGTGTGCGCATCCGATGATGTTGGTTCAAGTTTGATGGCTTGATCAAAATCTTGAAGCGCACGAACATAGTCACCTTTGACGGAATATTCTCCTCCGCGATGATAATATGCGCTTGCCGAATTTGGATTATTGGCGATGACCTCTCCATAGCACGTTATTGCATCATCGTACTTTCTGCTTTCGCTAAGTTGCTGACACCGCTCAAGGTTGTCCGGTTTGACTGCTATCGTATCGGCGCAACCTGTCACTGAAAATATCAAGGCTATGAGAATCGACAACGTGAGTACTGATTTCATTAGTTATTCCATTCTTGCCTTGGTAAGTCATGGGTTCTTTCTCTTCCCAACCAACTTTCTAAACTCTTCACCATATTCTTTATAGCTTGGATCAAGTTTTATGGCAGAATCATAGTCTTCAATTGCCTTTTCTAGTTCACCTTTTGCATACAGGACACCGGCACGTAACACATATACGTCTGCGTTTTTTGGGTTTAACTTAATTGACTGATTAAAATCGGCAATTGCTTTATCCGCGTAACTTTCATCTTTTCCAATAAGTCCTATATACGCGACACCTCGGCTACTGTATGAATCACTATTGTTTGGCTCAAGTCTAAGCGCCTGCGTATAATCAGAAACAGCCAAATCATATTCTTTTCTCTCCGCGTATGCTCCGCCGCGCATAAGGTAAGCACTTGCTCTGTTTTGATCGAGTTTAATAACTTGACTATAGTCAGAAATAGCGTGATCAAGGTCATTTTTCTTGTAGTATGACAGCCCACGAGCACCATATAACATGGCATTGTTTGGCGAGATTTTAATGGCTTGACTGAAGTTTTCTATCGCTTTGTCGTAATCGTCCTTTGCATAATAGATTTTCCCGCGGGAGAAAAACGCAATCGCGTTTCCGTTGTCGCGTTTAATTATCTCGTCCAAACACACAAGGCTTTTATTGCCGTCGTTCCCTTGCGCTTCTTCTTTGCATCGCTCAACTTCAGCTGATTTCATTTCTCCTGTTGTTGTACAGCCTGCAACAACCATGGAAACCACAATGAAAAACAACGTCCAACAAATACCGTATTTCATAAGACTTCCTTCTGTTACCGGTTTAAAAGTTCGCCGAGCGCATTTATCTCTGTGTTGCAGTTCTTCATACAGGCATCTAATTGATCTCGGATGTCCGGGTTCGTTGCGCTTTCTTTGAGTAAGACATCGCATCCATTTTCAACGATGCAATAATCTCTTTCAGCATTTTTTACCCTACCACCCGCAACGCCATGCAACGCTTTTCCAAATCCTGCCGGCATCAATGATTTAATCATTGCCTCAAGAGGATTAAATGTTATAGTTCCACCAACCCCAAAATTCATAGACCCAAGTTGGGAAGTATAGGCAATTGTAAAGTCCACTTGTCCATCGGGTCTCGGTTTAAGTTTAAGTTTAACTGATGCAAAATTTAATAACTGATCCTTAGTCAATAAGGCTTGTAGAAACTTTTCTACCTGTGTTTTTACACCTTGATCGTTAAATTCTATTTCACCGGATACGCCGCCCCCCAGTTTTGCCACACCTGCCTTAATTGAATTCTTATCCGCACCTACTGTAAATTCAACACCTGCACCATATTTTTCAAACTTTGCTTTGAGCTCAGCGCCTTTCTTGGTGTCAAGCGTAACACCAACAATATCTTTAATCATTGCCTCTGCTTCAAAGTTCAATGTCCCTTCTTTTGCCATGATTTGCCTCCATCACAAATCCGACAGCGAATAAAAATCCGCCGTCGGTTGTTGAATAAAAATTGTGCTTGTTTTTATACAGAAAAGGTCTTGTCGTTTTTGACAAGGCTCCACGCCCCTTGGGTAACGCCGGCCTGATTTCCGCCAATTTTCTGCTTTGTATGCTTCCATTGTATGGCGGCGTATTTTAGAGTTAGCCCCTCCATTACCACGCCATCACCACTTATTTTTGAGGTAATTCTGGAGATAATGACGTGTTTCAGCTGGATTTCCTTATACATAACGCGGTTTCCTTGCCCGTCTGCGCGATAAAATTGGATTGTGACAGCATCAAACGTTTGTCCGCCGGAGCAGTATTGCGCCAACAGGGGCGATGTTACATCTTCCTCTTTTGCAAAAAACACATCTCCGTGGGTTGTTCTTTCCGATGTGTGACCGCCTGCTGTTGATGCTTTCGCGCTCTTAGGTTGCTCCAAAGTGTGTTCAAATGCCATTGCTTCTATCCACTCAGCATGGTCTTTGTCTTGTGACTCGCCTTTGACAAGAGGCCCGTCAAACTGAACGTATATGTCTTTCATAATTTATGATCCATCCATATTTAAATGAAGTATTATGGCTTGCTTCCGCATTTTTCCTAACCTTCGTAGTCATAAAAACCCGATCGCTCGCCTCCGATTTAACAAGATTACGTTTTCTTTCGGTTTAACTCCGAAATTTATCCAAAAAACGTAACGTTTTGTTAGTTTATCAAAATATGACGGGCTTTACCACCTATGTTACAAAATTATTTTGACGATGTTTTATTCTGCGTTATAAGCGCAATATCATATGGACAGCTTAGTAACTTGCGTAAATAAATGTTGGGGGAAAACACTTTCCGTCGCACGAATTGACTGGATGAGCGGCTACTTCAATTCCTCAAACTGAGAGGATAAGAGGGAAGAAGCGGGACATTTTCCCGGATCAAAGAGGCGTGGTTTTTTTGAGGCGCGTGAAAGGTCTCATGCTATAGTACGCGACTGGTCAACAACAGTATGGACGCATACCATGAACTCCTCCCAAAAATCCAAGAACGCCGAACAGATTGTCTATTTAAACGGCGCGTTTATGCCGATTTCCGAAGCCAAAATCCCGGTGTTGGACCGCGGTTTTATCTTCGGGGATTCCATTTATGAAGTGATTCCCGTTTTTTTCCGTCAACCTTTTCGGCTGGAAGCCCATTTGAAGCGCTTGAACGATAGCTTAAAAGGGGTTGGTATAGACAATCCGAAGACGGTGGACGATTGGAGTTTTTTGATTGAAGCCTTGGTGGCGCGTTCGGATTATGAGCATCAAGCCGTGTACCTGCAAGTCACCCGCGGTGTCGCCCCGCGCGACCACACGTTTCCCGTCGGTGTGCCGCCGACCGTGTTTATGATGACCAACCCGCTGAAGTCTCCGTCAAGAGCCGATGTTGAAAACGGGGTGGCGTGCGTCACCGCGGCGGACAATCGGTGGTTGCGGTGTAACTTAAAAACCACGTCATTGATCGGCAATGTCTTGTTACACCAGTTGGCGGTCGACCAAAACGCACTTGAAACGATTTTGTTCAGGGACGATTATTTGACGGAAGCCTCTTCCGCCAACGTGATTGTCGTCAAAAACGGCGTGGTGTTATCGCCACCGCTCGATCATCTGATTTTGCCCGGGACTTCACTGGCGGCAACGTTGGAGTTTGCCGGAGCCTTGGGGCTTCCGGTTGAAGAGCGCCCGATCAGAAAATCGGAAGTGCTTTTAGCCGACGAATTGTGGTTGACCTCGTCCGGGAAAGAAGTTTTGGCGGTGACGAAGTTAGACGGCAAACCGGTGGGCAACGGGAAAGTCGGCGAGGTCTTCAATAAGGTCTGGAACTTTTATCAGTCGCAAAAACCCAAACCCAGAAAGTTACGCGCTTAATCGGTCGGCAGAGGGCGTCGCCCGTTTTTGTGGCACGATGATTCGGGACGCTTGATACCGGCGTCCCGCAAACAACCCGCAATCTCTCACTTCGTCATTGCGGGCAGTCCGCCTGCGGCAGGCGGTTTTCCCGCCGTTCCCGTTTGTTACTTTTTGCCGTCGGGTGACGGTTCATCGTCGTCATCGTCCGCGTCATTGTTCTGGGTGGTGACTTTTGCCAAGTTCCGTCTTAGACGCTTATTGATGTTGACCGTCAGCTTTTTACACAATTTATCGGCTCTGCGCCCGGAGGAATGATCCGCGGTGGAGGCGGTAATGGTATAGGTGTTGTCTTTGTGAGAAAACTCTAAATCCATATCGTAACGATAAACGACAAACATTTTGACGGAATTGTCTTTTTGCTCGACCAGTTTGGGGTTGTACCGTGTTAAATAACGGTTGGCGGCATCGATAAAGGCTTGATTCAACAAAGCCTTGTCATTCGGCGCGAAGGTGTCGGAAACGGTTGAGGAAGAACCGGTGGCGTACATGTTCTCGGCGCACACAGCCTGACCGGAAAGCGCAAGCATAAAAAAGACGCCAATGACGCCGAAAATATTTGCAAGTTTCATAGATTCTCCAATGTTTTTAGGTAGGAAACGGGATAAAAGGTTTTGGAATGACCCACGCGCGGGGACTTGGCGTGAAGTGTATCAACAAAGTGGATTCTGTCAATATACGGGAGAGGGGCGGCAAAAGTGGACCTTTTTGCCGGTGGGAATTTCCAAAAAAGTACCGGCAAAGCCGGTTACTTTTTTGCAAGAATTGCGGCGTGTGGATTCTGTGACTTCGTTGGCTAAAGCAAACCGCAGAATGACGATGTGCTGATCTCTGATTCCTGACCTCTGGTCCCTGAATTGCCGAATCTCTGATGCTAGAATACCTGCTTTCGCCATCGGTTATTCATCATGCCATTATCTGTCTTGCCCATTGCGCGCGCGCTGATCAGCGGCGTTTTTTTCGGTTCGTTGTCCATCACGCTCTCCTGCGCACGCGCGGCAACACCGGAGGAGGCGCCGGCGCTTGAATCTCCGGCGGCAACCTCAACCTCGCCAAGCGCGCAAACCCCGACGTTTCCACCGCTCACGGAAGACCTTTTTTATCGGATGATGTTGGCCGATGTCGCGCTACAAAGAAACGATCCGGCGCTGGCCACCCAAACTTATTTGGAAATCGCGGAAAAGACCAAAAACGTCTGGTTTGTCGAACGCGCATCCGAAAGTGCGTTAGTCGCGCGAGACCCGGCTCTTTTAAAAAAATCGCTGACACTTTGGCAAAAACTCGATCCTAAAGCGGAACGCCCGAAAAAGCTGCGCTCGCAAACGGCGCAGTGGGCATTAGCTCCGCTTAAAACCGAGACCGATCCTCAAAAACTCCGCGAGGCACTCAAAGAAAAGTTGCGCGAAGCCCAAAAAAACGGGGATTTGGACATCACGCTTTTTATGTTGACGACGGCAACGGTGCAGCTTGCCGACAAAAACGAAATGTATTCGCTCGTGCGTGATCTTTCCAAACCTTACGGCAACCTGCCCGAAGCGCACTACGCGCCGGCGTTGGCGGCGTTCATTGCGGCAAGTCATCGAGAGCCGCGCAACGCGGCGATGTCCGACGAACAAAAAACAATCGCCAACGAAGGCATCAAAGAAGTGGATACGGCGTTAGCCGCGCGGGGCAACTGGGAAGAAGCCCTGCATTTAAAAGCGCTTTTGTTAGACATCACGGAGTCCAAAGACGCCGCGCCTTGGTTAAAAGCGACATTGGCGGCGAAGCCGGACGCCAAAAACTTATGGATTTTTTTGGCGCGCGCCTTGGTGCGTAATCGGGATTTCCCCGGCGCGCGTGAATGGTTTTACAAGATATGGCAAGACACGCTTTCCGATGATGCCTTGACGGCAGTGGCGGCGGTCACCATGCAAATCAATAACGATGCATTGAAAAACGAGTTTTTGGAAGACGTTCGGCAAAAAGGCACGGACGCACAAGAAACCGCGCTTCTCTTTTTATATGCGCAACTGTCAGAAGACGCCGGAAGGTTCGACGAAGCCATTTCGTGGTATCGACAAGTCGGCAAAGGCGAGAGCCTCTGGAGTGCGCAATGGCGCATCGCGCAAATTTTGGAACGTCAAAAGAAATACGAAGACGCTATTTTGTGGTTGCACAGTTTACCCGCGACCACTCGTGATGAAATCGTCAGTGTCGCGCAAATGGAATCCGCGCTTTTAAAACGTCAAGGCGAAAAAAAACGCGCGCGCGATCTCTTGGAAAAAACACTCAAAACTTATCCCGACGCTCCTGAATTGTTGTTAAATCTCGCGCTCATTGTTGAGGAGGACGGAGAAGTCAAACGCGCGATTGCGCTGTTAAGACAAGCCGCCGACGTGGCGCCGGACGCCCCTTTAATTCAAAACGCGCTGGGTTACACGTTAGCGGATCACGGGGTGGCGGTGGATGAAGGGATTGAGTGGATAAAAAAAGCGTTGGAGCAAATGCCCAACGAAGGCAGTTTTGTGGACAGCATGGGCTGGGCGCTTTATCGCAAACACGATCACAAAGAAGCGCTTTCGTATTTATTTCGCGCTTATTCATTAGACCCGGACCCTGAAATTGCCGCGCATCTAGGCGAGGTGTTGTGGGTGTCGGGGCGTCGTGATGAAGCGCGTGAGACATGGCGTCGCGCCTTAACGTCCTTTGATGAAACCGCCATTCGGGAGAGCGTTTTGTATCAAACGATCAAACGATTTGACGCTACGCTTTTAAACGAACGCGCCAAATAAAATTTGGGCGTAATCAATAACAATACTTTTATAGTCATGATGATAACTACAAAAACACAGACAGGCGCGGGAACGTTTATAAAAAATTTATATAGTCTTCGCTTATGGGGCATTTGCTTTTTCGTGAGCGTTGTCGGCTTGACCGGATGCGCAACCGCGCCGGTGGTGGGCAACATCGAAGACACGCTTTCTGACGAGGAAGACGCGCCTTTTACGGTGGAGGGTAGGCTTGCCACGAAAATCCAACAAGACGCCGTATCGGCAACCTTTTCGTGGTCGCACGATAATGTCACGCACAACCGCGATGAAATTTTGCTTTCGTCGCCGTTAGGCACAATGATTGCAAAAATCCAACGGTTCGATGAAAACATTAAACTTTATCGGGGTGAAAAAGATATATCCGTATTTTCATTAGAGGATGGCGGCAAAGCGTTTGACCACGCGTTGGGGTTTCCGTTGCCGATTCGTGAGTTGCCGTATTGGTTGCGCGGGATGGCTTCACCGGACAGCCCCGCCGACATCACGCACGATGACATAAACCGCATCGCTACCTTGAATCAGGAAGGCTGGTCGATCACTTATGTCTACGGCGCGGCGAACCGATTGCCTGACCGCATCACCGCTCAATACGGCGACAATGCGTTGCGGATTAAGATTGATCGCTGGGGAAGGTAGGGCGTTCGTCAAAAAATGTTCCATTTTTTGCCGGTGGGAGTTTCCAAAAAATCGCGGGGAGACCCCGACGATTTTTTGTAGGAAAGGCGGTGTGGATTCTGCGACTTCGTTTGCTTCGCAAACTGCGCGCAGAATGACGAGGCACTGATCCCTGATTCCTGACCTCTGATCCCTGATCCCTACCACGTTTTTTGTTGTTTTTTGACGGGCAAAAATAACGACCAAAAGAGGCGCGACCATTGGCGATACCGCTTCTCACGGCGAAAGGATTGTCCGGAAAGACGGTTGACGGCATCTCGTTCGTCGATAATGTTCGAGACAAAGGCTTCATTGTGTGATGCGCAATACGGGACAATCGTTTTAAGATCAATGACTTTCTCGTCGGCAAACTCGCCCCAACGATCGTTCGGGCGAGATACGGGGTAGATTACCTTCATCAAATGTTGCGCGGCGCGTTGCGTGAGGCAATAAGCATACGTGCCGACGGCGTGTCCATAGACATTGAAGAGCGTATGGGTTGAGGTCAGCGGGAGGGCAGGGCGCGCCAAGTAACGACGCGCAAAGCTCAGCAAAACGACTGTCGGCGCGTTGGGGTCCAGCGCGCGGGAAAGTTCGTTTAACAGTATAGGCGTTTCATCGGCAAGCACGGCATCGTCTTCAAGAATAAGCGCGTAAGGCAAATTTTGGTTGACCATTGCTTGGTAAATATAATAATGGCTCAACGCGCAACCTATTTCAGACAACGCCACTTCGCGCTTTTTAAGGCGCGCTTTTTCTTGATCATAAACTTTTAAAAGCTCATCGTCTGAAAGATCGGCGCCGTAAACCGCAGGAAAAATAATGTGCGGAATGTTCAAGCGATGAAGCTCTTTTTCTACCGCGATGCGGCGCTCTTTATCTTTTTCAAGATTGACCACAAAACAAGGAAAGTCGGACATATCAATATAAGAAAGGTTATAAACGCATCACCATGTTTCCGGTTGTTTCTTGATGATGCCTAAAAAAGTCAACACAATACGTTTCCAGTGACAGAAATAGTTTTTGGTAAGTTGCGGCGATCTCTTTTTGATCTCGTCTCGTTCGGGTTTTAAATTTGAGGCAAAAGCATAATTATGTGATGCGCAATACGGAACCACCGCTTTGAGTTCAATCATGCCTTCTGCGGCAAAATCGCCCCATTCGTCGCATTGGCGAAACACGGGATACAAAGCACGCATTAAATTTTGCGCGGCACTTTGCGTGAGACAGTAAGCGTAAGCGCCGACTTCTCGACCATAAACATTGAAAAGACCATGGGTCGAGGTGAGCAGGATGGAGGGGCGAGGCTTATAACGGCGCACGTGATTGAGCAAAACAACGGTAGGTTTGTCGCGGTCTAGTGCGTGGGAAAGCCCGGACAAGACGGCGAGCGTGTGATCGGCAAGCCTTACGTCATCTTCAAGAATTAAAGCATAAGGCAAATTTTGCCGAACCATTTCCCGATAAATGGCGTAATGACTCAAGGCGCAACCGATTTCGGGAAGCGCGAGTTCCCGTTGACGATCCCGCGCTTTTTTTTCATCGTAAACCTTTAAAAGCTCATCGCCTGAAAGGGCGGCACCGTGAACCGCCGGCGAAAACGTGTGCGGGATGTTGTGCCGACGCAGTTGTTCATCAATCGCAGTACGGCGCTCTTTGTCTTTTTCAAGGTTGACCACAAAGCAAGGAAAGTCAGACATAAGAAAACAGGTAAGGTTGGATGGCGGGAATTATACCTGAGCCTTTTTGCGGCATTGATACGCGGGGGCGTTTTTTGGGGGAGGGCTATTTCTCAAACGCGCTTTTGTCGGGGAAATAACTTTCAAGAAAGCGACGCGCGATTTGCCGCGCCTCGTCCGTGGTGTCTTCGGTATCGTTGACACAAAAAAGCGGGTAGCGCAACCACTTGAGTAATTGGAGCTTGAAACGAAAATTATCCGACAAATTGACGGCTCGATATTTTCGCGTGATTTTTTCAAGAAGGTTTCGATCGCCAAAGCGCAAAATTCTGCGTCCTTTGGCGTGATCGTAGATTTCAATCAAAAGGCGGTTCAAATCATTTTCAGAGCGAAAGCGATTGTAAAGCGTGGTTTCCAAAACATCTTGAAACAAGGCAAAAACTTCTTGGATGAAAGATTTGCGATAAGGGGTGGTGATGTGCGCGAACAAAAATAGCAACGGATGGTCTAGGCGCTGGACGGCATAGTCGGCGGTATTCTGAATAAAACGCCCATAAAGGTCTTGGGACTGCGGGCGCCAATGTTTGGCAAACGCAATCGGAGTGCCTTGCTCGTTAAAAAAGAAATCGGGAGCAACCGAACGCCCAAAGAAAAAGTCGTCGTTCGCGAGCAAAAAATATTCGGAAAGATCGGGGATATTGTGAAGGTGCCATTCGATCACATTGGCGTTAAACGTCGGCAAATAACGCTTAGGGATGATGGCGCTGTGGTCAACAACCGTAATCTTGGGGTGGTTTGGGTTTAACCATTCGGGAACCTGATGGTCCGTCACAATAAAAATTTTGCGAACCCAGCCGGCAAAAGCCTCAACCGATCGCAACGAAAAGCGCAATTCGTCGTTATCAAAAAAGCGACCTTTTGCCGTGGCGTCTTGATGGGTGTCGCTTTTTTTGTGGTGGGTAAACTTTTGACGCCAAGCCGGGTCATTCCCGTTCACCCATGTATAAACAAGATCAATGTCCACTTTGTTATAATGTCCAAGATTGAGCTGTAAAGCATGTTACGCTTTCTTATTGAGCGTTGTCAATTTATATTTTTTTACTTGAAAAATGATCGGATTTACTGAACGAAGCGAGCGCTTTGCCTCATTCTTATTGAGCGCGATATTATTGTTCTTTCCGGCAACCTTGTTGATTTCCCGTGACGCAAATAACGGGTTTTTCTATTTGGCGGTTTTTTTAGGGTTGGCTGCCATCGTCCTTCGGTTAAATCCTTGCAAGCTGACCTTTGGCGCGTTTGCCAAAAAAACCTACGGATTCATCATTGCTTTTGCCGCGCTGACCGTCGCGGTTTTGATCAGTCAAACGGTCATCCAAGATGTTCGCCTTCGTTACTTTGAATTGCCCATGCGCCTGATGGCTTTTCCGATCGTGGTGTATGCGTTTTTGCTGTTGCCCGCCTCTCAATTCAAATTAGTTCGGTTCGGGCTTATTGCGGGCGCGTTGTTGAATCTTGTCGTTTTTTGCGCGATGACCGATTTTGGCGCCATTCGGCAAAACTATACCTTTCGCGGATTTCCGGTCATCCCGTTTGCGGATTGCGCGCTTTTGGTCGGCATGTTGTCGTTGACGGCATTGTTCATTCCGGGGCAAAAAAGAATCGTCAATGTCTTTCTAATACTTGCGTTTTTCGCCGGGCTTTATGTTTCGGTCGCGTATCAGACGCGCGGCGGTTGGGTGGCGTTGTTGCCTTATTTTCTTCTCATGGGGTATTGGACGTGCCGTCGTTATAATAAAGTCAATATCAAAACCCTCACCGGCATCGTCGTGATGATGATTCTGGCGGGAAGCGCGTTTTTGTCCGTTCCCATTGTGAAAGATCGGGTTGATTTGGCGCGCGCCGAGATCGCGCTTTATTCAGGCGGGAAGGGCAAAGACACTTCCGTCGGGCTTCGTTTGCAAATGTACGAAACGGCGTTCTTGATGGCCAAAGAAAAACCATTTTTTGGGGTGGGGGTGAAAAAAAGACTTGAAGACGTTCCCGAAATTAACCGCATGGTTGAAGAAAAAGTCATCACCAAAGGCATGTTGAATATGGCGCACATGCACAACGACCCTCTACAATATTTGTTTTCAACCGGAGTATTAGGGTTTTTGGCAACGCTATTATTATACTTGGTGCCGTTCTTTTATTTTTTTAAGGCAGACAAACAAAGTCACGGCAATAATCCTTTTGCACGGTTGGGGATCGTCACGGCGTTGAGCTATTTTATTTTTGGCATGACCGATCTTATGTTGTACCGTGACACAACAGTCAATATTTATACCATGCTTCTTGCCATTGCCGTTGCCTTTACGATACGACAACACTACGAAGAACAGCATTTGTGATGAAGCCCGCCCTTCGTGTTTCCCTTATTCGGCTGTGCGTTTTTCTGCTCTTGGGCGGGATCACGCTTGCGCACTTTTTTGTGTTACGCGCGGCGGATTTTGTGTGGAATGATTCGCTTTTTTCGGCAGCCACAAAAAGCGATATATTAAGCGCGTTGGCCATCGGCATCCGCTTCGATCTTTCCGCGTGGGCGTATTTATTATTAGTCCCGACAATACTTTTGTTTATTCCTTTGCCGCCTATGTGGGCGCGTCGTCGGTTTGTTGTTGCCGGCGGTGTTTTAATCGTGACCGCATTGCCTCTTTTGATCATGGGCTGGATAGATTGTGAGTTGATTCGATTCACCAAAGCGCGAATGACCCCCGCTACCGTCTTTTTATTCACCGAAGGCGAGTGGCAACTCAAAGATTTTTATCATTATATTTATCTATTCATCGTTGCCGTGATTGCCCTGACACTTTGGTTGGTAGGCATCATCAAAACCGTCAGATGGGGCGGCCACAAGATGAATGCGGAGAATGATCTTTATCATGCCTTCGCGCCTCAATTTTATAGAATGGTTGGGCTCTTGCCGTTGTTGTGTGTGTTGGTGATCGGTATTCGCGGCGGCATCACGCATTCAAAACCGATCAAACCGGTGGATACTTTTCCCGAACTGCATTTAGGCAATTGGGCATTAAACACGCCTTTTGTTTTTATCAAAAGTATGAAAAGCGCCAAGATGGTCACACCGAAATATTTTGACGATCATCGGCAGATGATGATGTTGTTAAACGGTGCCGACAATAACGTCTCGCACATCAAGGCTTACAGAAAGGAAAATCCGCAAAATATTGTTATTCTCATTATGGAAAGCCTCTCTTTGGGTTATATGGGGGAGGTGAATCATGTGAAAACATATACTCCGTTTTTGGATCAATTGGCGGCGCAATCCTTGTTTTTTTCCAATGCCTACGCAAACGCAAACCGCAGTATTGACGGCATTCCGGCGGTGTTGGCGGCATTGCCCGCGCTGGGGGCAGAGCCTTTTTTAACTTCCCCTTACGCGACGGCATCGTTTGAGGGCTTGCCCGCAACTTTATCCAAGCACGGTTATCAATCGGCGTTTTTTCATGGCGCAAAACGCGGCTCTATGTTTTTTGATCAATTTACGAAGCGCGCGGGGTTTGATGTTCATTTTGCGCGGGAAGATTATCCCAATCCTGCCGAT
>JAIRPA010000039.1 GCA_031257235.1 Burkholderiales bacterium
CCCACGCCCGTGCGACGATGGTTGGAGAAAAAGTCGTTTTAAGATTAAAGATTCGGCAAAAAATCGTTTTTGCTTTTTGGGGTGGGTTCAATCATCGTTGTGATGAATAGGGATGATGCGCGACGGCATCAGGCGCTTGCGCGGCAGATTTTTCTTTGGGTTCTTTCTTGGGGAGGTTAAAAACGACCGTTTACCTAGGGGAAACAAGGAAGCGTACCGCTTTGTGCAGCGGGTTAAGAATAGCATCATTGAAGTGAAAAACTAAGCGCTGTTACAAATGATGGTGACGACGGTTTATTTGTCGCCATAAGTGCAATGTCTTAAAGCGGATTGCGGATCGAGACCGCTTGTGACGCCGCGCATTGCGCGTCCGCCGCCTTTTCCTCAAAAAATCGTCGGGGTTCCCCCGCGATTTTTTGGAAATTCCAACCGGCAAACCCGAACTGCCCAAAAGTAGGTTTTCACTTTTGGGCATAGGGTGTAGGTTTTTACTTTTTGCCGAACATCTGATTCCTGCCCTCCAAAAACCGGGGACCGCCCGCGAATAACACTGTAAAATGTTCTCTTTTTGCTCAAATAACCATGCCGCAATCATCATCACCCAAAATGTTGCCGCCCCTCGTAGAGGCGGCGTTTGTGACGGGCGCGGCGGCGTGGTCGCAACTCCCGCCGCCCTCTGCCGCGGAAATCGCGTTTGCCGGACGTTCCAACGCCGGAAAATCCTCCGCCATCAACGCTTTGGCGCGTCGCGCCAAGCTGGCGTTTTCCTCGCGTACGCCCGGACGCACTCAGCAGATCAACTTTTTCCGCTTAAAATCCGGCGCGTTTGCGGTGGATTTGCCGGGCTACGGTTATGCCGCCGTGTCGCACAAAACCAAAGAGGAGTGGCAGGCATTTCTTTGGCGGTATGTCACCGAACGCGCCACGCTCACCGCCCTTGTTTTGCTCGTTGACGCGCGCCGCGGCATCACCGCGTTGGACGCCCCGTTGATTGACGTGTTTGTGCAATCATCGCGTCCGGTGTTAATTCTGGCGACAAAATCCGATAAATTAAACCGTCAGGAACAAACCCGTGCCATCCACGCCATTCGCGCCGACTTGCGTCGACAATATTCGGAATTGGCGGAAACTATTTCTGTTGTCCTGTTTTCTGCCGTGTCCAAAACAGGGGTGGACGAAGCTGACAACATTATTTTGAGCTGGATCGGTTGATCCCTCACTTTTCAAAACTCTTTTTTTAAATGAAATTATTTTTTAATTCAGGAGACCCACGATGAATACAGACGCGCTTTCCCCGCTTTTTGCCTTATCCCCACTGGACGGACGCTATAGTAAAAAAGTCGCCGTATTGCGAGATTATTTTTCCGAGTTTGCCTTGATCCGCTATCGCGTGCAAATCGAGCTGGCGTGGCTTCAAACCCTCTCGGAAGACCCCGGAATCACCGAAGTGCCCACCTTTTCTCAAGGAACGCTTTTTTTGATGCGCGAAGTCGGCGAAAAATTTTCGCAAGAAGACGCCGCTCGCGTCAAAACGATCGAAAAAACAACCAACCATGATGTCAAAGCCGTCGAGTATTGGTTAAAAGCGCGTTTCAAACCTCATCCTGAAATTGCCGAGGTCGAAGAATTTATCCATTTTTCGTGTACCTCCGAAGACATCAACAACATTGCTCACGCGCGCGCGCTAAAAGACGCCCGCGATAAAACCCTTCTTCCCGCGTTGCGTGAATTGTCCACGCTGTTACGCACGATGGCGCATGATTTTGCCGCCACGCCGATGTTATCGCGCACGCACGGGCAACCCGCCACGCCGACAACGCTCGGCAAAGAAATGGCCAACGTGTGCGCTCGCTTAACCCGTGCCACGGACGCCCTCGCAAAAGTTCCCATTCTTGCCAAAGCCAATGGCGCGGTAGGCAATTACAACGCGCATTTGGCGGCGTATCCTGAGGTGGATTGGGAGGCTCTCTCCAAACGCTTCATTGAGAATATGGGATTAACGTTTAACCCTTACACCATCCAAATCGAGCCCCACGACGGCATGGCGGAATTGTTCGATGCCGTCGCGCGCGCCAATACGGTGTTGATCGACTTTGCGCGAGACATTTGGGGCTACATCTCTTTGGGCTATTTCAAACAAAAACTCAACGAAAATGAAATTGGCTCTTCGACGATGCCCCATAAGGTCAATCCGATTGACTTTGAAAACGCCGAGGGTAACTTAGGCATTGCAAACGCGATTCTGCGTCACTTTGCCGAAAAATTACCGATCTCCCGTTGGCAACGAGACTTAACCGATTCAACGGTCTTGCGCAATATGGGGGTTGCCATCGGTCACGCGCTTTTAGGGTGGGAGGCTTTGAAAATCGGCATCAATAAACTTGAGGCTAATCATGTTTTAATCGCCCAAGACTTAAACCAAAATTGGGAAGTCTTGGCAGAGCCGATACAAACCGTGATGCGTCGCTATGGTGTCCCCAACGCCTACGAGAAATTAAAAGCATTGACGCGCGGCAAAGACGGCATCACGCAGGAAACCCTGCACCGCTTTATTGATGAGCTCACCTTGCCCGAAAGCGTCAAAACGCAGTTAAAACAATTCACGCCGGAGAATTATCTGGGGCGAGCCAAAGAGCTTGCAAAACGTGTTTAATGATGCCTTTCAAAAAAAATAGTATGGATTCAATATCAAGGAGGAAAAATGAAAAACCTGTTGTGTGCGTTATTCTTGTTGTGTGTGGGTGTGACGAGCGTCTTTGCCGCGGAAAACCCGCGTGTCACGCTTGAGACTTCTAAGGGCCCCATCAAAATCGAATTGTTGCCCAACGCCGCTCCTCATACCGTTGAAAACTTTTTAACGTATGTGAAAGACGGCTTTTACAACGGCACGCAATTTCACCGCGTGATCGATCAATTCATGATTCAAGGCGGGGGTATGGACAAACTCATGCAGGAAAAACCCACCCGCGCTTCGATTAAAAACGAAGGCGCGCAAAATCTGAAAGCCGGCTTGAAAAATACGCTTTATACGGTGTCCATGGCGCGTCGCCCGGACCCTGATTCGGCAACCGCACAATTTTTTATCAACGTTGCCGATAATCACTTCCTTGATTATCCCGCCAACGGCGGCTATACCGTTTTTGGCAAAGTCATTGAAGGGCAAGATGTGGTACAGTCCATTGCCAAAGTAAAAACCGGCGACCGATTCGGGCATCAGAATGTGCCGTTAGAACCGGTGATGATTATCAAAGCCTCACTCGATCAACCTCAAGCCACCCAACGGTAAAGGAGAACACCATGACCTTTTTAAATAAAGCCTCTGACGTGAACGTTCGCGTTGAAACTTCCGAAGGAACATTCACGCTTGCCTTATCTCACGAACACGCGCCCAAAACGGTTGAAAACTTTTTGGCGTATGTGAAGGACGGGCATTATAACGGGACGATCTTTCATCGCGTCATCAGTAATTTTATGGTGCAAGGCGGCGGCTACCAGCCCGGAATGAAAGAAAAAAAGACGCGCAAACCCATTGAAAACGAAGCCCAAAATAAGTTGAGCAATACCGCTTACACCATTGCAATGGCGCGCACCAACGAACCTCATTCGGCAACCGCACAGTTTTTCATCAATGTGGTTGACAATCCTTTTCTGGATTTCAAAAGCGCAACCCCGCAAGGTTGGGGGTATGCCGTGTTTGGTAAAGTCATTGACGGCACGGAAGTGATCGATAAAATCAAAATGAAACCCACCGGGTCTTCCGGCTTCCATGATGACGTCCCCAAAGAAGATGTTGTAATTGTGAACGTGTCGGTGGTTGAATAGAAAGACGATGTGACCACACTGATTTTATCTGATCTGCACTTGGCGGCAAGCCGGACTCACTTAATGGAGCGGTTTGCCGCTTTTTGCGCAGGCGCCGCTTTAAACGCTCATAGGCTCTATATCTTGGGCGATCTTTTTGATGTGTGGTTAGGCGATGATCAGTTAAAACACGACCCTGCCGCCGCGCGGGTCGCGCAGTGGTTGTCCGCCCTCGCCTCCCCGGATCGAAAGATATTCATTCAACACGGCAACCGCGATTTTTTGTTAGGCGAGACTTTCGCGCGCACGGCATCCGTCACCTTAATAGATGATCCGACGGTCGTTGACCTTGACGGCGTGCGCACGGTATTAACACACGGTGATTTACTATGTACCGATGATCGAAAATACCAGAACTTTCGCCGACACCTCCGGCAACCTTCACGTTTAAAATGGATTGCGTTATTGCCCTATGGTGTCCGCGCCAAAGTTGCCGCCCTGATGCGCCGCCAAAGTCAGGAAGAGCAAAAAGCCAAACCCGCTTATCTGATGGATGTCAATCAAGAAGCGGTTTTGGCGTTGGCGCGTCAATTCAACGCGACGCGAATCATTCATGGTCACACGCATCAACCGGCAACGCACACTTTTCAAATTGACGGCAAAACCGCGACCCGCATTGTCTTGCCCGATTGGCGCGAAGACGATGATCAAGGTCATTATCTTGAAATCAACGAACACTCCCTCCACATAAAATCCCTTTAACCTTGAACCGATATATTTTAAGAGTAGAGAACGATGCTTTCACATATTTCTATCACCATTACTTTTTTTGTCTATATCTTTTTGATGTTGTTTGTCGGGTATTTGGGTTGGCGACAAACGCACAATTTATCCGACTATATTTTAGGCGGGCGAAGATTGGGCGCGTTTGTGACGGCACTCTCAGCCGGCGCCTCCGACATGAGCGGCTGGCTTTTGATGGGATTGCCCGGCGCGGTATTTTTGTCTGGCATTTCCGAATCGTGGATCGCCATCGGGCTGACCATAGGCGCGTGGTGCAATTGGCGTTGGGTGGCAGGAAGGCTTCGCGTTTATACCGAACGAACCGGCAATGCCTTGACCCTTCCGAATTATCTGGCGAATCGTTTTGAAGACAACACTCATTGGCTACGCCTTTTTTCGGCATTGGTGATTTTGATATTTTTTACGATCTACTGCGCGTCCGGCATTGTTGCCGGCGCACGATTGTTTGCAAGTTTGTTTGATGTTTCGTACCAATCCGCGCTTTTGATTGCGGCGGTGGCTACCATTTCTTATGTCTTCATCGGCGGCTTTCTTGCGGTAAGCTGGACAGACACCATCCAAGCCTCGTTGATGATTACCGCGCTCATCATGGTGCCTTTGATGGTGATCTACAAAGACGGCGGGGTGAGTAACAGCGTTTCGGTGATTCAATCCATCAATGTTTCTTATGTAGACATGTTGAAAGACTTAAACGTGATTGCGATTATCTCGTTACTGGCGTGGGGGCTGGGTTATTTTGGTCAACCGCACATCTTGGTGCGTTTCATGGCGGCAAAATCCGCGCGTGAAATCAAACCGGCGCGTCGCATCAGCTTGACGTGGATGGTGTTGTGTTTAGCCGGCGCGGTGGCGGTGGGCTTTTTCGGGCTTGCCTATTTTCATCAAAATCCGTCAGAAGCCGTTAATGTGAACGAGAACGCGGAAACGGTGTTCATCGAATTATCTAAACTATTATTTCACCCCTGGATTGCGGGCATGTTGTTGGCGGCCATTTTAGCGGCCATCATGAGCACGCTTTCGTGTCAATTATTGGTCTCGTCCAGCGCGTTGACCGGAGATATTTATCGCATCTTTTTAAGAAGAAACGCGGGCGCGCGTGAGTTGGTGTGGATCGGTCGGACGATGGTGTTATTGGTTTCGATCATCGCCATTGTGATTGCGAACAATCCCGATAGCCGCGTACTCAAAATGGTGAGTTATGCGTGGGCAGGGTTTGGGGCGTCGTTTGGTCCCGTCATCCTCATCTCGCTTTTCTGGAAGAACATGACGCGAAACGGCGCGTTAGCCGGCATGATCGTCGGCGCGGCCACGGTGATCATCTGGAAGCAAGGTCAATTCTTCAATCTTTACGAGATTGTTCCCGGCTTTGTCTTTGCAAGTTTGGCGGTCGTGATATTCAGCCACATCGGTAAGCCGGCAACGGCAACCATGAAAGAAACCTTTGCTAAGGTTGATGATGAAATAAAATCGCAGATTTAGTCAGACAGGGCATTGGACGGTTTTGGCGGTCACTCTCCCCACAAAATCCAATGCCCTTTTAATCCGTCCGGCTAACGGTGTTTGAGATAACCAATCTTCATTCCTGAAGTCACGCCACAGAGCAAAGGGCGAAACATCTTTTCGCGGTTGTGGCTTATTCCAAAAGCCCCACACCGTGATCCACAGGAGAACCTATGATAGAATGATCGGCAAATTTGACCCGGTGCGCGGCAAGCCTCGCCCT
>JAIRPA010000091.1 GCA_031257235.1 Burkholderiales bacterium
GTGTTTCTGATCCCTGACCTCTGATTCCTGATTCCCGTCACCGCGCCCGAAGAGAATCCGCGGCTTAATCCGTAAAAAGACTCAACGATTGTTCGTTGGCCATTCGTTGAATGGTTTCCGCAATTAACTGCGCGACAGAAACCTGCCGGATGCGGTGGCAACGTTGGGCGGTCTCTGAAAGAGGAATGGTATCGGACACCACCAACTCGTCAATTTGAGAATCTTCAATCCGTTGAACCGCGGCGCCGGATAAGACGGGATGCGTGCAATACGCCGACACGGTGGCGGCGTTTCTTTCTTTGAGCGCGGCGGCGGCTTTGCACAGCGTGTTTGCCGAATCGACAATATCGTCCACAATGATGCACGAACGACCGGTCACGTCGCCAATGATGTTCATCACCTCCGCCAAACCCGCGCTGGGACGGCGTTTGTCAATGATGGCAAGATCAGCGTTTAACTGCTTTGCAATGGCGCGCGACCGCGCCACCCCGCCGATGTCCGGCGAAACCACCATTACGTTCTCGTAGTTCTTTTTCCACAAATCCCCGAAGAGCACGGGAGAGGCATAAATGTTATCCACGGGAATGTTAAAAAACCCCTGAATTTGATCCGCGTGTAAATCCATCACCGCCACACGCGTGACGCCGGAGGCAACCAGCATGTCCGCCACCAAACGCGCCGTGATCGGCACACGGGAGGCGCGCGGACGACGGTCTTGTCGCGCATACCCAAAATAAGGAATCACGGCGGTAATCGACGCGGCAGAAGCGCGCTTTAAGGCATCCACGATCACCAGAATTTCCATCAAATGATCGTTGGTCGGCGCGCAGGTGGATTGCAGGACGAACACATCGCGCCCACGCACGCTTTCTAAAATTTCGACTTGAACTTCGCCGTCGGAAAAGCGCGACACTTTGGCGCGCCCCAAGGAAACGTTGAGATGCCGACAAACCGCTTCGGCTAATTTAGGATTGGCGTTACCGGTAAAGATGCGCACATTCTTCTCCGTGATTGCTCGGACGCAAAGACAACAATTGACGGGTCAACATTCTTATCCGACACAAGGCTTTTTTGACGACGCTGTTCTGATGTTGGCTGGGGAGGAAGGATTCGAACCCTCGCATGCCGGAATCAAAATCCGGTGCCTTGACCAACTTGGCGACTCCCCAACAGTGTAAAAAACCATTCGGCTACTTCCGCTTTTCAGCGAAGCTCCCATTTTATCAGCGGATGACGGTTCAGGATACGGGTAACAACCCCCAAAAAGGGGCTTTCCAAATCCACAAGGGCGTCACGCGCAACATTCGGATCATCAAAAACCGCAAAAACCGCTGAGCCGGAACCACTCATTCTTGCGTTTTGCGCATGTTGTTTCAAGTATAAGCGCGCGTCTTTAATGACCGAATGACGGGATTCTGCAACGGGTTCGAGATCGTTTTTCCCGTGACCCATCGCAAAGGCGGCTATTTTCTCTTTTGCGCTGTCTCGTGTCAAATCTTTTGAGGCAAAAATCGTGGAGGTGGGGACAATCACCTGCGGGAAAACCATCGCGATCCAACGGGCAGGCAGAGAAACCGGCGTTAATTGCTCGCCGATGCCGGACACAAAAGCCGGCGTGCCGCCGATAAAAAACGGAACATCCGCCCCTAATTCCAAGGCAAGTTCGCTCAATTGCGCGCGCGAATAACCAATGCCCCACAAACGATTCAACGCCAACAATACCGTGGCGGCATCCGAGCTCCCGCCGCCCAATCCGCTGCCAATCGGAATATTTTTGGTAAGCGAGACAATCACCCCCGATTTGACGCTCGCCGCTTTTTGAAGGAGGCGCGCGGCGCGAAGGGTTAAGTCGGTTTCTTCGGGAATGTTGTCCACGGCGCGAACACGTGAAATCACGCCGTTATCGGTCGGCGTCAAAGACACAAAATCCCCAAACGCCACCGGCGCAAAAACACTTTCGATGAGATGATAACCGTCCGCGCGTTGTCCGACGACATGCAAGAAGAGGTTAATTTTTGCGGGCGCGGGAAATAAAAAGGAAGTCATTAGGACGGATGCGGTTTGCGACGGCTTAAATACGCCAACCGATGACAAGAGGTTGGCGTATCAAGAACATTAAAACAAACTTACAAAAGCATGAAATACAAAAAAGCGGTGAGTGCCGTGCATCCCGCAACGATTGCCGTCACCACGAAACGTTGCACTTTGACGCTTGCCGGATCAACTTCTTCCATCGGCAAAGAATCGGTGTCTAAAGGGGACACACCGCGCGCATCCATCGCTGCCTCGTCGGTTGACGGGGACGCCTCTTTTTGTTGATTTTCTGCGTTGTCAGAGAAATTGACATCGGTTTTTACTTCGTTTGACGGCTCGTTAGATTCCCCCTTTGCCGCGCGTTCAAAATCTGCCGGACTTAAAGGATAGGGCGACAAGGTGCGGTCAAGCCCTGCAACCGTCACAGGATCATCGTCCAAAAGCCCGTCTGCCTCTTGTTCGATGTGGCTCAACAACTCTTTGTTGAGGGCAAGAATACTCGCCGCTTCTTTCGCATCGGAGATGGCTTCTTCAAGCCGGGCGTCGGCAACCGCTGAGGCGTCATCATGCGTTTCCTGAACGCCTTCCTCGGAGACGGCGGCAATCGCCTCGGCCACCTCTTTGATCATCTCTTCATTGGCGGCGACATGAGGGGTGGCGTTGACGGCATCCGCATCGGCGACATCCTCGCCGGCGGCTTGTTCGGCAAAAAATTCCACCGCGTCTGCCAAAGAGGCAACCTCCTCAGGCTCGGATAAAGCCTCCGTTTTTTCTTCCGCCGCTTTTTCAGGCTCATCCGTCAAAGATTCGGGCTCACCTTGGGGCGCGGATTCTTCTTCCTGCAACACCGGAGACAAAGAGGCTTCTTTGTCCGTTGCCTCCGCGACAGCCGCATTCGCTACCGGCGTTTCGTCTTGTGCGACGCCACTCTCCGGCGCGGGCGCGTCGGCATTTGCCGCGACTGCCTCCGGCGACTCTTCCACAACGGGGTATTCCACGCGCGAATGCCGAGACAACACGGTTTCCGGTTCCAACACAATGGTTTTGGCTTTTTCGCCCGGATGATGCGCGTCTCGAACCACCTTATTCAAAATCGTGTAAAAACCGCCTTCGACTTTATCGGGAACAACCGCCGGCTCCGGCAAAGCGTCTTTGGCGGGACGTATCTTTGCCTTCATTTTGAGCGCGGGTTTTTTGAGCGCGTCCGACGGATTCGCCGATCTTCCCAATGAAAAACGATCGTAGTCTTGTACGCCGACATAAGCCGGCAACAATTCCAATTTAGGCGCGACCGGCGGGTTGCCCTCCACGCGCTTCTCTGAAAGGTATCCTTCGACAGAGGAGAGGTCAGGCACTTTTTGCGCGCGGGCGGGAATCGCCTTGGCGTTGCCGTAAGGGGAAACGATAGGATCGGAAGACAGGGGCGGAGCAATGGTATCGACCGAGGGGGTGACCGGTTTGACCGGCGTGAAAGAGGCGGCGGCTTCGGCTATTTTTTTTCTCGCACGCGCTACGACCACCGACAACCCGACTTTTTGAAGTTTTTCCGAAAACCGAAAAGCGTCTTCGGCGGATTGACAACGTTTCAAACAAATATCTTGACTTGATAAAATAGTTTCCGCGTGTTTTGCGTCAATCTTAAACGCGCGCATTAGATTTTCTTGGACACGTTTGCGCGGTACGCCCTCAACCAATTTCCCGCGAAACATCAATACATACTGTAACGGCTCCGACATAATAATTGCCCCAATTCAATAAACTAAGAGACCTGCCATCTTATCCCGCATTTTTGTAACAAAACGCAGAACAAAAATTCAACGACTATTTTAGCCATTTACGCGCGTTATGGAACATATATAACCACGCGGAAGCATCATTTTTTGTGGATTGATACCAAGAAAGTTGCACTGACCTAAAACCTCTTTCAGGATGCGGCATCATAATTAAAACTCTTCCGTTTTCCGACGTAAATGCCGTTGCCCCTAAATGTGAGCCGTTCGGGTTGAACGGATACCGTATCGTCGGTCGACCACTATGATCCGTATAACGCAAGGCAATAAATTGTTTCGCAAGTTCACAATCTTCTTCGCTGTCAAATTCTACGCGCCCTTCTCCGTGTGATACGACAATCGGTAACAAACTGCCTTCCATATTTTGCAAAAAAACGGAAGGTGTTTTTTCGATAAGAACTTGCGATAGCCTCGCTTCAAATTGTTCGGAGGCGTTGCGCACAAAACGCGGAAAATGTCGCGCGCCCGGAATCATGGTTTTTAATTGGCTCATCATCTGACAGCCGTTACACACGCCCAAGGCTAATACATCGTCCCGCGCGAAAAACGCCGAAAACGCATCATACAACTGTGCGTTAAAAAGGATGGATTTTGCCCAACCGCCGCCCGCGCCCAACACGTCTCCGTAAGAGAATCCGCCGCACGCCACAAGCGCTTTGGCTTCGCTCAAAGAAAAGCGACGCTCGATTAAATCGGTCATGTGTACGTCCACCGCGGTAAACCCCGCGCGATCAAACGCCGCCGCCATTTCCACCTGACTGTTCACGCCTTGCTCGCGCAAGACCGCAACGATGGGGCGCGCGCCTGTAGCAATCATCGGCGCACTCATCTCGGCGATTCTTTGATCTTCCGAAACGGGGAGTTTGACTTGCAACCCCGGATCGCGCACGTCGTTGATGAAGGTTTTCATGTCCTCGGCGCAGTGCGGCGCGTCACGCAACGCCTGCATGGCCATCGACGTTGACGACCATAGACTTTGCAATTCATAGCGCGGTTCGTCGATGACCATTTCGTCGCCGACGCGAATTCTGCATGACTCTCCCCCTCCTTTGATCGGGACACCGATCACATGCGCGTCAATTTGGGCGTCTTTGGCGAGTTGCTCGACGCGCTTTAAATCACGCGCGCGAATCTGAACCACCACGCCTAACTCTTCGGCAAAACACACCGAAAGCACATCGTGGTTTCGTTTCGGCAACGCCACATCCAAGCCGGCATGTGAGGCAAATGCCATTTCCAGCAAAGTGACGATCACGCCGCCGTCGCTGATGTCGTGGTAAGCCAGCAATAAGTTTTGTGCTTTCAATTGTTGTAAAAGCGTCAGCCCACGCAAAAATTGCGCAGGATCGTCTAAATCCGGCGCGGTATCTCCGACTTGTTGATAGACCTGCGCCAACGTCGAGCCTCCCAAGCGTCTTTGCCCGCCTGAAAAGTCTAACCACAACAACCACGTGTCGTCGCCTTCCAACGATAAAAGCGGCGTTAAAGTTTTGCGCACGTCGGCAACCGCGGAAAACGCCGACACAATCAAAGAGACCGGCGCAATCATCGAAAAACGGTTCCCCGCGGCGTCCTTCCACGCCGTGCGCATCGACATGGAATCTTTGCCGACGGGAATGGATACGCCCAACGCAACGCAGAGTTCCGAGACGGCTTTAACCGTTTGATACAAATTGCCGTCCTCGCCGCGTGTTCCCGCTGCCGCCATCCAATTGGCGGACAATTTGATTCGCTTCAAATCGGGAATATCCGCCGCCGACAAATTGAGTAAGGCTTCGGCAATGGACATTCTTCCGGACGCAGGCGCATTGATGGTCGCCAAAGGGGTTTTTTCACCCATCGCCATAGCCTCACCGTGATGATGAGAAAAGTCGGCCAACGTCACCGCGCAATCGGCAACCGGGACCTGCCAAGGACCCACCATCGGGTCGCGCGAGACCAACCCGCCGACGGTGCGATCGCCGATGGTGATTAAAAACGATTTATCCGCCACCGCCGGAAATTGCAGGACGCGCGTCAATGCGTCGCGCACGGTCACGCCCGAAAATTTAAGCGGCAATAAATGCGGCGCTTTGGTGACGACATCGCGCGTCATCTTAGGCGGCTTGCCTAAAATCAGATCGAGCGGAACATCCACAGGCGCGTTTTCAAAGTGGTCATCCGCCACGTGCAAATGCGGCTTGTCGGTCACACGCCCCACCACCGCAAAAGGACAACGCTCTCGTTTTGCGATGGCCTCAAAAAGCGGCAGACTCTCTTTAGCGATGGCCAACACGTAACGCTCTTGCGCTTCGTTACTCCAAATTTCGCGCGGGCTCATGCCCGGCTCTTCAGAGGGAATGTCCCGAAGCGCGATGACCCCGCCTTTGCCGGCATCGTGAATCAATTCAGGCAAGGCGTTGGAAACCCCGCCGGCGCCTACGTCGTGAATCGACAAAATCGGGTTTTGATCGCCCATCTGCCACGCGCGATCAATCACCTCTTGCGCGCGCCGTTCAATTTCGGGATTCCCCCGCTGCACCGAATCAAAATCCAAGTCGGCGCGATTGTCCCCGCTTGCCATCGACGATGCCGCGCCTCCGCCCAAACCGATCAAAAACCCGGGTCCGCCCAGCTGAATCAATAACGTGCCTTCGGGCAACGGTTTTTTCTTTACATGCCGCGCATCAATCATCCCCATGCCGCCCGCGATCATGATGGGTTTTAAATAGCCATACCATGTGTCGTTGACCACCATTTCAAATGTTCGGAAATAGCCGTTGATCCCCGGTCGCCCAAATTCGTTATTAAACGCGCACGCGCCCAAGGGAGCGTCGATCATGATTTGTAAAGGCGAGGCAATCCGATCCGGTTTATTAAGCGGCGTCTCCCACGGCTGCATCAAATCGGGGATCCGCAAATGCGCCACCGTGTAACCCACCAAGCCGGCTTTGGGTTTGCCGCCGATGCCGGTGGCGCCCTCGTCACGAATCTCCCCTCCCGAACCGGTCGCTGCCCCCGGAAACGGCGCAATGGCGGTGGGGTGATTGTGCGTTTCAACTTTCATGAGGGTGTGCGTCAAAAGCTCGCGGGTTTCGTAGTGTCGGTTTTCGTTCGGGAAAAACCGCGCGGCGGTTTGACCTTCCATAATCGCGGAGTTGTCGGAGTAGGCCACGATCGTGCCCAAAGGGGTGGCTTGGTGCGTGGCGCGTATCATGGAAAAAAGAGACCGCTCTTGCGGTTTGCCGTCGAGAACCCAATTGGCGTTGAAAATTTTGTGCCGGCAATGTTCGGAATTGGCTTGCGCAAACATGGTCAATTCAACGTCGGTCGGATCGCGCCGTTGCTCGCGGTACCGCACGTCAAGATAATCCATCTCGTCTTCGGTCAACGCCAATCCAAAGGATTGATTGGCGGCGACTAAAGCGTCGCGCCCTTGTTCTAACAAAGGAATGGTTGAAAAGGGCTTGGGGGGGGTGTGGGCAAACAGTTCGTCGATGCTATTTTCGTCCTCAAACACCGTTTCGACCATGCGATCGAAAAAAACGGAATAGAGATGCTTTTTTTGTTCGTCCGATAAGGGCTTGCCTTCGTCCGTCAGGTAACGATAATACACGCCCCGCTCAATGCGGTTGACCGACAAAAGCTCGCATTGACGCGCAATGTCCGTGGCTTTCGATGACCACGGAGACACCGTGCCTATTCTGGGCGTGACCCAAAATTCGCCCGAATAACGGGGGAGCAACGCGGCATCGTCACGCGCGCCGTAGGTCAGCAAACGGGAAAGTTTTGTCTGTTCCTCGTCGGAAAGCGGGGCGGTACAGGCGACAAAATGGCAAAAATGCGCCGAAATATCCGAGATTTTGAGTTTTTGCGCACGAAGCTGTGCCATCAAACGCTTTAAACGAAAGGACGAAAGCGCGCTTTGTCCGGCGAAAGTCACAAGGGTGTGATTCATCAACGATTCCTTTAATGAGTGCGTTGGCACCTTTGCAAAACCTGCCCGTCGGCTTTTGGAGGTTTTTCAAAGGTCTTGTTCTTTGGGTTGTCACATCAGACGTGATTTTAAGGTTTTGCAAAGGGATTGGGTTGCGCAAAGTAAAACTTAAGGCTTTTGCAAAACACGATTTTTGGCGAAAAAAAGGCGTGGGCTAAAATTAGCACCACGCCAAATCGGTAGCAAGCTGAATCCGTTTGAGAAAACTATGTTCTTGTTATTATTTAATACTCGAACATCGATATTTTCCTTAGATTTGTTTTTTTCTTTTTTGTTCCCCTTATTTTTGTTGTTTCAGCTTGTGCTTGAGAAAAAACGCTTCAACCCCCCTTTAGTTGTCTCGGTTGTTCTTCTTGTTTCTTCTTCTTTTCGGCTCAATCTCAAGCGGTACTCGATGTGTTTGATTGGCATCCCCCTCATTCAATGGATTCCCCTTTGTTGTGACGGTTGTTATTATTTTTGCGCTTTCTTTTTATTGTTTTAGTGTGTCGCTTACCGCTTGAAGTTGGTGTATGACTCCCCCTTTATAGTTTTTCGGTTGTTCTTCTTGTGTCTTCTTCTTATGACACCAACTTCAAGCGTTGCTCTTTTTATTCGCCCGGCCGGCGCGGCAGTGTGTGAAGAGAGGCGGGGGGTGCTACCGTCAAAAGACTTTCCCCCGAATCTTTTGACACCCGCCTAGGTGTGGTTGTGATGATGCACACAGCCGCCGCGCCGCGGC
>JAIRPA010000128.1 GCA_031257235.1 Burkholderiales bacterium
GCAAAAAAGCGAGGTTTGCCATTTAACGCTTCCTCCCTCTCTACTTTTTGGCGGTGTCGGCTTCGCCCTTCATGTGCTTTTTCAAAAACGCGCCGGTGAAACTCTTCGCGGTGGCGATGATTTTTTCGGGCGTACCTTGCGCGATGATCTTGCCACCACCGTCGCCGCCTTCCGGACCTAAATCAATAACCCAATCCGCCGTTTTGATTACATCCAAGTTATGTTCAATCACCACAATCGTATTGCCGCCGTCGCGCAAACGATGCAATACATTTAACAGTTGTTCGATGTCGTGAAAATGCAGCCCGGTGGTCGGCTCGTCCAAGATATACAAAGTGCGTCCGGTGTCGCGCTTGGACAGCTCTAAAGACAATTTAACGCGCTGCGCTTCGCCACCGGATAAGGTGGTTGCCGATTGCCCCAGTGTGACATAACCCAACCCGACATCCATCAAGGTTTGCAGTCGCCGCGCGATGGCCGGCACCGCGCCAAAAAAATCGCGCGCTTCTTCAATCGTCATCGACAAAACTTCGTGAATGTTTTTGCCTTTGTAGCGCACCTCTAAGGTTTCACGGTTGTAACGCTGCCCATGACACACGTCGCACGGAACGTAAATGTCTGCCAAAAAGTGCATCTCCACTTTAATTAAACCGTCGCCCTCGCACGCTTCGCAACGCCCGCCCTTCACATTAAACGAAAAGCGCCCCGCCTGATACCCGCGCTCACGCGATTCTTTAACCTGCGCGAAGAGTTCACGAATCGGCGTGAACAATCCCGTATAGGTTGCCGGATTCGATCGCGGCGTTCTGCCGATGGGCGCCTGATCGACATTGATGACTTTATCGAAAAAATCCAAGCCTTCGAGCTCTTCGTAGGGCGCGGGCTCGGCATTCGAGTCATATAAGTGTTTTGACACCGCATGATACAAAGTATCGTTGATCAGCGTGGACTTGCCCGAACCCGAAACGCCGGTCACGCACGTAAAAAGACCTATCGGTAATTTTAAGGTGACGTTTTTTAAGTTGTTGCCGCGCGCGCCGGACAAAACCAACCATCCGTTTTTATCGGGGGAGACGCGCGTTTTAGGCACGGCAATAAACTTTTCGCCCGCCAAGTATCGTCCGGTGAGCGAGGATTTGACTTTGGTGATCTGATGAGGCGTGCCTTCCGCCACCACATTGCCGCCGTGAACTCCTGCGCCCGGACCCATATCCACCACATGATCGGCGGCGCGAATCGCGTCTTCGTCGTGTTCCACCACAATCACCGTATTGCCAAGATCGCGCAAATGTTTGAGCGTGTTCAATAAGCGATCATTGTCGCGCTGATGCAAACCGATAGAAGGCTCATCCAACACATACATCACACCGGTCAAGCCCGATCCGATTTGGCTTGCCAAACGAATCCTTTGAGTTTCCCCGCCGGACAAGGTTTCCGTAGAACGATCCAAAGACAAATACCCTAACCCCACATCGTTTAAAAACGTCAGCCGTGAAACAATCTCTCGAACGATTTTGTCGGCAATGGCGGCGCGACTGCCGTGAAATTTTGCACGCGCAAAAAACGCCTGACAATCCAACAACGAATCGGCGCCGACTTCGTGAATCGCGCGATGATTGACGCGCACGTTTAACGCCTCCGGGCGCAATCGCGCGCCGCGACATTTAGGGCAGGGTTTGGTGTTGATGTATTTGGCCAATTCCTCCCGCACCGCCAAAGAATCCGTCTCACGAAAGCGGCGTTCCAAGGTATGAACAATCCCTTCAAAAGGGTGCGGACGCGTCACTTGTTTTCCGGCAGGATTCACGTAATGAAAATCAATCATCGTGTCGCCCGACCCGAATAATAATAAGTCTTTAATTTTTTGCGGCAGTTTCTCAAAGGGCTTTTCAAGATCAAATTTTGCGTGTTGCGCTAAACTTTGCAACATTTGAAAATAAAACGGATTGCGTCGATCCCAGCTTTTGATCGCGCCGGAAGCCAACGACAAATGCGGGAACGCGACGATTCTTTGCGGATCAAAAAACGTGATCTGCCCCAAGCCGTCACACGAAGGGCAGGCACCTAAGGGATTGTTGAACGAAAACATGCGCGGCTCTAATTCCGAAAGCGCGTAATCGCAAATCGGGCAGGCAAACCGCGCGGAAAAAAGCCGTTCTTTTTGGCGATCCATATCTGCCGCAATCGCGCGCCCGTCTCCGTGACGCAACGCCGTTTCAAACGATTCGGCAAGACGTTGTTGTGCATCGGGATGAATTTTGACGCGATCAACCACCACTTCCAAGGTGTGCTTGGTGTTTTTGGCAAGATGCGGGACTTCATCGATTTCATACACCGTGCCGTCGATGCGCACCCGCACAAAACCCTGCCCGCGCAAAGCGTCGATCACATCGTGATGCTCGCCCTTCCGATTCACAAAAAGCGGCGCCAAAATCATCAACTTCGTGTCGGCGGGCATCGCCAACACCGCGTCCACCATTTGCGAAACCGTCATCGCGTCTAATTTTTGATCGGGATGATTGGGACAATAAGGCTCGCCCGTGCGGGCGTACAAAAGCCGCAAATAGTCGTGAATTTCCGTCACCGTGCCGACGGTCGATCGAGGATTATGGGAGGACGATTTTTGTTCGATGGCAATCGCGGGTGACAAACCTTCGATCACATCAACATCGGGCTTTTCCATCAGCTGCAAAAATTGCCGCGCATACGCGGAAAGCGATTCAACATAACGCCGCTGCCCCTCCGCGTATAAAGTGTCAAACGCGAGCGAGCTTTTCCCCGACCCGGACAAACCGGTGATCACAATCAGCCGATTGCGCGGCAAATCCAATTGAATGTTTTTTAAATTGTGCGTCCGCGCGCCACGTATCCGTATGAAATCCGTCATTGAACAACTCTTTTAAGGGAACAAAGGTGTAAGTTTGCCACTATACCGCAATAAAAGTTAAGACTTTTAACCTTTGCAAAACTTCCCTATGTTGCTTTAAGGGGGGGGGCTACGCGGTGGCTACCCCCTTATTTACCGGGCTTCGTCAAACATTTTGATTCGCTCTTCGGTGTCCGGATGCGTTGAAAGATACGTCTGCCAACGAACCTTGTCGCTTCCCTCGTGATCCTCCGGCGCGTTTTTGGCATCGGGCGCAGGCTTATCGTTTTCTTCTTGGTGTGATGCACTGATTTTGCGCAACATCGTCGAAAAATGTTTGGGCGAAATGTGGTTCGATTGCAACGTGTGCAACGCAAATAAATCCGCTTCCCGCTCAAATTCGCGCGAGTATCCGCTTTGTATCAACAAGACGGGCGCCGCGGCAATCAAGGAAGAGGTCGAGGTTAAGTCTCCGGTAAAAAGCGCGACAGCAATCGCCAGCGTTGAGGCTTGCAGTAATTGTCGCATCGCGTGACGATGCGACACATGCCCGACTTCATGTCCGTAAATCGCCAATAAATCTTCATCATTTTCGGCAAGAAAGATCAATTGATCGGTAAAGACGATGGTGCCGGAAGGCAGGGCAAACGCATTCGCGCCGATCATAGGCGCGTTTCTGAATTCTACCGACACGGGAATATTGTTGATCGCCGGAATAAAAGCTAAAAGGCGTTGCCGCAATCGTTGTTGCTCTTGCTCGTCTATTTTGCTTTGAGATAAGAATTCTTTATCTAATAATTGAAGCGTGCCTCTGCCAATCACGCGGGTGGTCTCTTCCGGAAGCGCAAACGCGACGGCTTTTGCGCCCGCGGGAATGCCGTAATAAATCAGGCAAAAAACAACCGCCGCCGTCACCAGCAATCCGGCCACCACGTAGCGCAGGCGGCTTTCCAGCCGATGCGCCCAATTGACGCGGGGGCGATGCGGCAACAACATGGCATCAAGCGCTTCATGATCGACCGATTCAAAAATGCCGCCCTGCGAAAATCGGATGAGGGTCGGCGTGTTGCCCAAACGCGAAGAAACCCGCGCCTCGGCGATAGACTCCGGTGTGGTCAGTGAATCGCCTTCGTCGCTCACCACAAACCAATGCGCCGTCCCTGTAAAAACTAAGCGGGCGCTTTGTTTTTTGGAACTCTTCCCGTCAAAATAAAAACCGCTTGCGTGCATGATTTTAAATCGTTGATTTTCGTTGTTTAAACGCGCCGTTTGTTTGAGCAAACGATGTTGCAGAATCAGGACCCCTTTATTAAAAGGGGATGGCAGCGAAAGTCGGGGGGGGTGCATCATTCGCCGTTCCTGCAAAAAAGTATCCGGCTTCGCCGGTACTTTTTTGGAAATATAATCCGCCCAAAAGTAGGGGTTTACTTTTGGGCGTTCCTCCTAAAACCCCACATCAATATCAAAGAGATCGCCGACCTCGCCGCCGGTGGCAGAAAGATCCTCTTGTTGCCGGTCGATAAATTCGTCTAAATGGCCGACGGCGGTCACGCTCATGTGTTCTGCCGCATACTGCGCTTGACGCACTTTGGCGAACGGATAAAAAAGTCCTAACGTGAACAACACCCCTAAAGTGTTCGTCAAGACCAGCCAAAAATAGGATTTGAGTTCGTAACGGCAGTGAAACGTGTGCTCGCCCAACGTTGCGTTATCAAAGCGTAAGTTGGTCAAAGACATTCTGATGTACACGGAAGCCAAGAAAAAAATCAACGCCACAAGCACGGGAAAGAAAATCGCAGCGGTTTCCCTGCCTAAACTGCCGGCAAGAACCGCACCGACAATAAACACCGGCAAAACGAGAGCCAGCATTTTTAAAAAAGGCTTGTAATAGGGAAAGGTCTCCACATCGTTTTTAAAATCGACATCGCCAAAACGCATGTTATTGACGACATATTGCATTTGTTTTCTTAGAAAAGCCGGAAGGAGGAAGCCGAAAAAAGACGCCGCCGCCCACCAAAAAATATAAGTATTGACCGCGCCTTTTACCGTTCCGTTAAAATGAAACCTCACGCCGCGCCACGCCGAATAACGCGCGCGAAACGCCAGCGATTGTCTGACCGCCCAAGGCGTAAACGCCAAAAGCACCAGAGCGCACACCATGAACAAAACAGGACTGC
Organism: Burkholderiales bacterium; assembly: GCA_031257235.1. Taxonomy (GTDB): domain Bacteria; phylum Pseudomonadota; class Gammaproteobacteria; order Burkholderiales; family Casimicrobiaceae; genus UBA931. The sequence goes on from JAIRPA010000128.1 coordinate 5,044, forward strand.
TTCGTCCGAGCAAGGTGTACAAGAGTAAAAGACCAAACGCAATGCACCGCCCTTTTAATATTTTGATTGGATCAGCAAGATATTCAAACGAAGAGCCGTCTAATGTTGTGTTCGCGTAGAAATATCGTTGGGTTCGTACTTTTGCCCACGCCGAATAAATGCCCAACGTGATGATCGACAAGAAGACATTAACAATCCATATTTTAAAAAATTCGGCGCCCGTCCCGTTGAATTGAAACGAAAGATCGCGAACTTCAGCAACCGGCGGCAACGAAGTTGTCTGATCGTTTTCCTTTTGATGTCCGCCCACCGGATCATCCAACAACGACAATGCGTGATGGGCATTTTGAACATCGGCATTTTTGTCCGAAGACGTGTTTGAAGAATTCAGCATGATTAAAACTCTAACTTTTGGGTGAATACATAAAAAAGGGCAACCCGCTTACATCCCTTTTTGGATGGCGCGTCGCCCTTGATTGAATCATCTCTTTTTAATTATTCCCAGTGCTTCTCATCACTAAAATAATCTTTGGTGAGTTTGATGACCACCGGCAGTAAAAGCACCAACGCGATTAAGTTCGGAATCGCCATCAACCCGTTAAACAGGTCGGATAGATTCCACACAAGACTTAATTTGGCGACCGCGCCGACCGGAACAATACACGTAAAGAAAATTCTATACGGCAAAGCGGCTTTTTCGCCGAATAAATAAATCACGCAACGCTCGCCATAAACGCACCAGCCCAAAATGGTCGAAAACGCGAAAAGAATCAAACTGACAATGACCAACCAGCGCGTGCCCGGAATGACCGATTCAAACGCATTTTGCGTCAACACCCCCGCAGACGCGCCGGCTTCCATCCATTGTCCGGAGACCATGATCACTAAACCGGAAATGGAACACACCACGATCGTATCCAAGAACGGGTCCAACATTCCCAATAACCCCTGCTTGACCGGATGTTTGACGATTGCGGTTGCGTGAGCCATCGGCGCGCTACCCAAGCCGGCTTCGTTCGAGAATAATCCGCGCGCCACGCCAAAACGAATCGCCAACGCAATGGTCGATCCGGCAAAGCCCCCGACCGCCGCATGTCCGGTGAACGCGCTTTCGATGATGGTCCAAAACGCGGCAGGCACCTGATCAATTTTGACAATCAAAATCACCAACCCGCTGATCACATAAATAAGTGCCATGACCGGAACCAAGGTTCCCGCCACCGCACCAATTCTTTTCACACCGCCCACCACGACAATACCGACTAACACAAACAAAATCGCCGCCATCACCATCGTGGCCATTTGCTCGTTTTCCGGGGAAACAATGGCATGTACCACATTCCCCGTGATCGAATTGGCTTGCGTCATGTTTCCGATACCAAACGACGCAACCATACCAAAGACCGCAAAAAGGGTGGCAAGCCATTTCCAATTTTTACCTAAGCCGTTTTTGATGTAATACATCGGACCGCCGACAAAACTGCCTTTGGGCGTCACCTCACGGAAATGCACGGCAAGCGTTGCCTCACAAAACTTGGTGCTCATCCCGACCAAAGCAGTCATCCACATCCAGAAGACGGCGCCCGGACCGCCGAGCAAAATCGCCGTCGCCACCCCCACGATATTGCCGGTTCCGACCGTTGCCGCCAAAGAGGTCATCAACGCGCGAAACGGCGTTAATTCACCTTCGTGTTCCGGGTGAGCTTTTCTACCCCGCCACATCACGGCAAAAGCGTGGAAAAGTTTTCTAAACGCAATAAACTTAAGGCTGACCGTTAAAATGACACCGACCAACAATAAAAGCGGGATCAAAACATAAGGACCCCAGACAACACCATCAATCTTATCAATCCAAGCATTAAACGCTTCCATGACTAATGTCTCCAGAAAAGGTGAGAAATAAGGAAAAATCGGAACTAAAAAACACTCTGTCAAGTCAAGACGCGATGAGTATAAACGAAAAAAAGAATGCGCAACGAATTGAAACAAAATTTTGCCCAACCTAAAAACCGCACAAAACCCGTCGGTGGGGTGTTACAACTCAAACCCTTTCCCCCCTCTTGCATGGAAATGCCTCATGGACGGTTTCCCAAATGAGCGTTACAATTTCGGGTTCTAAAGATTTTTGAAAAACCTGCCGGACGAAGGCATTTGGGCGAAACTTACTTTGCGAAGCAAAGTGAGTGGAGACCAAAAACCCAAAGGACGGTAGGTATTTGAAAAACCGCCGTGTTTGCAAAGATTTTTTATTTAAGGATTGCGTCCGTAGCTCAGGGGATAGAGTATTGCCCTCCGAAGGCAAGGGTCGCAGGTTCGATTCCTGCCGGACGCGCCAACGTTTATGCTTTATGCGTAGATTTTATTCATTGAACATTTTAAACGCATGGTCGTTTTCCCTTTTCGCCTGTACAAAGTCTGTTCATGCGGAGTGGTATAATCTGTGGATACTGTGAATAACCCGTCACCCTTTAAAACTTGTTCTTACCTGTTCAATGTGTCCCGACCGGCTTATTCACCGAACCAAATGCTTTTTAACGTATTGATTTTTAAGACTTTTTAGGCTTATCCACAGAAGAGTATTTCCCTTATTAACTACTACTATTTTTTAAATTAAAAATGAAGTTAAATAAAGTCACCCGAGAAGAATTGTTAATTCCTTTGTCATCAGTCAGCGGAATCGTTGAACGTAAACACACGTTAGCCGTTCTTTCCAATGTTCTTTTGGAAACCAAAGACAATCGCCTTTGGATGACGGCAATGGATATGGAATTACAAATTTCAGCCTACCGCGAATTAAAAACGGAAGATGAAGAAGCCGCGACCGTCTCGGCGCGAAAACTTCAAGATTTACTGCGCGCCCTCCCTGAAGATGCGTCCATTTCCGTGGAAACAAAAGGAAATAAAATCAGCGTTAAAGCCGGAAGATCGCGCTTTAATCTGCAAACGTTGCCGGCGCAGGATTTTCCCCGTTTAGCCTCACATCAGGAAAACGAGATCAAATTTACGTTGACTCAAAAGAATCTTAAAGCGTTAATCAAACAGGTTGAGTTTGCGATGGCGCAACAAGATATTCGTTTTTACTTAAACGGAATGTTGTGGGTAATCCATGAATCGACCTTGCAATTGGTGGCGACAGATGGGCATCGTCTTGCATGGGGAAAATTGCCGGTGGAAGGAAACTTTGCCAAGCAAGAAGTGATTCTTCCGAGAAAAGCCGTTACGGAATTAAGCAAGTTATTAAGCGATGCGGACGAAACCATTGAGGTTGCCATCCAGCAAAATCAGGTTCGTTTTTCTTTCGGGGCGATTGAGATTATTTCTAAAGTTATCGACGGAAAATTTCCCGATTTCACGCGTGTCATTCCTTCCGGTTACACCAAACACATTGAATTGAATCGTCAGGTTTTGTTGGATGCTTTGCAACGCGCAGCGGTTTTGTCGAACGAAAAAGTTCGTGGTGTTCATTTAATGTTTTCTAAAAACGAATTAAAAATAGTTTGCAATAACAATGAACAGGAAGAAGCCGAAGAACAATTGGAAGTTGCTTATGAAGCCGAAGAATTAAGTATCGGTTTTAATATCACTTATTTATTGGATGCGTTGCAGCGTTTGAACGCAGATAAAATTATCGTTTCGTTGGATCGCCCTGAAAATAGTGCTTTAATCACCGTCCCCGATAACGAAAACTATAAATATGTTGTGATGCCGATGAAGATATAACAAGTTGTTTGAGTTTTTGGGAAATACGTCAAACTAATTGACGTATTTCTTTTTTTATTGTGAAAGGTTTTAAATGAGCGCAGCAGCAAAAGAATACGATTCAAGTTCCATTAAAGTCCTAAAAGGATTAGAAGCTGTACGTAAACGTCCGGGCATGTACATTGGAGATACCTCAGATGGAACCGGTCTGCATCATATGGTGTTTGAAGTCTTAGACAATGCCATTGATGAAGCGCTTGCAGGTCATTGTGACGACATTAAAGTCATTATCCATAACGATAATTCTATTTCTGTTTTAGATAACGGTCGGGGCATCCCGACAGACATCAAAGAAGACGATGAAGAAAAAAGGTCTGCCGCTGAAATTGTCATGACGGAGCTTCACGCAGGCGGAAAATTCGATCAAAACAGTTATAAAGTTTCAGGCGGGTTGCACGGTGTCGGTGTTTCTGTTGTCAATGCGTTGTCGGATTGGTTGAGATTACGTATCTGGCGCGACGGAAAAACACATCAAATGGAGTTTAAAAAAGGGGTGGCGGTAGAACCTCTAAAAGTGACGGGGAAAGCCGATCGTCGCGGGACGGAAGTTCATTTTATGGCATCGCAGGAAACCTTCGGTGTCGTTGAATATCATTATGAAATTTTGGCAAAGCGGCTTCGTGAATTATCGTTTTTGAACAATGGCGTCAAAATTGAATTGATTGACGAAAGAGACGGAAAGCACGAAAACTTTGCATTGTCCGGCGGGGTTCAAGGATTTGTTGCGTACATCAATAAAAGTAAAACCGTTTTGCATCCGCATATCTTTTACGCACAAAGTGAAAAAGAAGGCATTACGGTTGAAGTCTCCATGCAATGGAATGATGCTTATACGGAAAGCGTTTTGTGTTTCACGAACAATATCCCACAACGCGATGGGGGAACCCATTTAACCGGGTTGCGTCAAGCAATGACGCGGACGTTAAATAATTATATTGAAAAAGAAGAGCTGGCAAAAAAAGCCAAAGTCGAAACCAACGGCGATGATATGCGCGAAGGGATAACCTGCATACTCTCGATTAAAGTGCCGGAACCCAAGTTTTCATCACAAACGAAAGATAAATTAGTTTCATCAGAAGTTCAGCCCATTGTTCAAGAAATTGTTTCGGAAAAACTCGGCGAATTTTTATTAGAGTATCCGAACGACGCCAAAATCATCTGCACCAAAATTATCGAAGCGGCGCGCGCACGCGAAGCCGCCCGCAAAGCGCGCGAGTTGACGCGTCGCAAAGGTATTTTGGATAACATGGGTTTGCCCGGCAAACTTGCCGATTGCCAAGAACGTGATCCGACATTGTGCGAATTGTATTTGGTGGAAGGGGATTCGGCAGGCGGCTCGGCAAAACAAGGGCGCGACCGTAAATTTCAAGCCATTCTTCCGTTGCGCGGAAAAATATTAAATGTTGAACGCGCGCGCTTCGACAGAATCATCAGCTCGCAAGATATTGTGACCTTGATTACCGCCATGGGAACGGGGTTTGGCAAAGACGAATACAATCCCGATAAATTGCGTTATCACAGAATTATCATCATGACGGACGCGGACGTGGACGGCGCACATATTCGCACCTTGCTGTTGACGTTTTTCTATCGTCAAATGTTTGAGTTGGTTGAACGCGGTCACATTTATATCGCACAACCGCCTTTATATAAACTCAAACAAGGGCGCGAAGAAATTTATCTGAAAGATGAATACGAATTAAAGCAACACTTAATCAAAGTGGCGTTAAAAGATGCCGTCTTTGTTCCCTCTAAAGGAAAAACGCCTTTATCTCAAGAGCAGTTTTCTACCTTTGCTTATGAGTATTTGGATGCCGAATCGGTGATTGAGCGAACGTCACGTTTGGTTGATATTGCCGTTTTGCGCGCAATATTAAACGGCGTTACGGTTTCGTTGGATGATGAAAAGGCAGCCCAAGCATCGGGCGAGCAATTGCTCAAAGCCATTGATGATCCTTTGCTCACGATTAAACCGCAAAAAAACGAAGAAGGGTTATGTGAGCTTTTGATTGAACGTCAGCATCACGGCACCATTGTGATCACCAAATTAAGTCATGAATTTTTAAATCGCGGGGATTGTGCGGCGCTGTTTAAAGCCGGAAAAGAGTTTGCCCGATTGGCGATAGATGCCGGCGCCACGGTTCAACGCGGCGACAAACAAAGAAGCGTGCGTTCTTTCGGCGAGGCGATTGAATGGTTGCTTTCGGAAGTTCAAGCCTCAACGACCATCCAGCGTTATAAAGGCTTGGGTGAAATGAACCCGGAACAATTGTGGGAAACCACCATGGACCCGAACGTGCGCCGCCTCTTGCAGGTCAAAATCGAAGATGCGGTTGAAGCCGACCAAGTCTTTTCAACCTTGATGGGCGAACAGGTTGAGCCGCGACGGGAATTTATCGAAGTGAACGCTTTGGGTGTTCGCAATCTTGATGTTTAAATGATCGGCAAAACGCGCGTATGAGTTCATTTTCTTTATTGGCTCAACAATGGCGCGCGTTTCTTTCGCCGCAACGGGTGGGGGCGCGCTCAAAAACCGAATCATCCCCCGATCGCAGTGTTTTTCAACAAGACTATGATCGTATTGTGTTTTGTTCGGCGTTTCGTCGGCTCAAAGACAAAACCCAGGTTTTTCCTCTCGCGCAAAGCGACTATGTCCGAAATCGTTTAACGCACAGTTTGGAAGCCTCGTGCGTCGGGCGGTCTTTGGGGGCGGTGGTTGGTCGTGTGTTGGTGGAACGCCATTCATTACAAAGTGTTTTACATGCCTCCGATTTTGGCGCGGTCGTTGCCGCCGCGTGTTTGGCGCACGATATTGGCAATCCGCCGTTTGGTCATGCCGGAGAGGATGCGATACGCGAATGGTGTGCCAAACCCGGAGGCGCGCTGGATCGTCTGGGAATAGAGGGTGCAAAACGCACCGACTTTGAGCGGTATGAAGGCAACGCGCAAGGGTTTCGCGTTTTAAGCGCATTGCAAAATCCTTCTAATTACGGCGGACTGCAATTGACCGCGGCCACCTTGATGGCGTTTTCTAAATATCCCTGCGCGTCCAAAATCGAACACCCGCCCAAAGATGCTCATCGAACCTTAAAAAAATTCGGATTCTTTCAAAGCGAAGCCAAACTTTTTCGTGAGGCGGCCCACACGGTCGGGATGAAGGAAAGAGCGGATGAACCTTCCGATCAAACCGCGTGGCAACGTCACCCGCTTGCGTTTCTGGTCGAGGCGGCAGACGATATTTGCTATAGGATTATTGATCTTGAAGACGCGGCGCGTATCGGCGTGATTCCTTATCAAGAGGTTGAAGAGTTGTTGGCGGAGGTCATCGGAACCCAAGAGATTGTGTCGCGGTTGCCGCTCATTTCGGAACCCAAAGCGCGGATTGAGTATCTGCGGGCAAAAGCCATCGGGTATCTGGTCGATGAAATCGGCGACATGTTTTTGAGCCGGGAATCTGCCATTGCCTCCGGCGATTACGATGGCGCTTTATTGGAGGATTCGCGTTCCATCAAAGCCTTAGACGCCATAGAAACACTATCGTACGAAAAAATTTATGTGGCGCGATCGGCCATGGAAATTGAGGCGGCAGGTTGTGAGGTGATCTCAGGCTTGCTTGATCTTTTTTTTGACGCGGTGACCGATAGCGCGAAAGAAGGTCCAAAACCCATCCGAAGCCGTGTATTGATGACATTATTGCCGCAACAGTTTTTAGGCGAACACGGCAAACCCGATCAAGACCCGTATCTGCGTTTATTAAAGATTGTTGATTTCGTCTGCGGCATGACCGACTCTTACGCGATGGCATTATATCGACGATTAAAAGGGATTGATTTACCGACTTAACCACTTCGCTTATGTCTGTTTATACTACTGTAGAAGATCAAGAGTGTCGCGCATGGCTTGCCAATTTTTCATCCGGCAATCTTGTTTCTATGAAACCGATTGCGTCGGGAATCGAAAACACGAATTATTTTGTTTCGACCGATCAAGGTGAATTTGTATTGACACTTTATGAGCGCATCCCCGAAGACGATTTGCCTTTCTATTTAAATTTAATGGTTTTTTTGGAGGGTCATCATCTGCCCGTGCCCGCGCCGCAAAAAACCCATCACGGCAAATACTATTTATCGTTAAAAGGTAAACCGGCGGCGTTGATTACGCGCGTGTTTGGCGCGCCGCAATCGTCTCCTACGGAGGAACAGTGCGCCGCCATTGGTCGCGCGTTGGCAAAAATGCACCGAGTCACGGGACACTTCACACACACACTAGACAATCCGCGCGGCGCGAAATGGCGACAAACCGCGGCGGACGCCGTGATGCCGTTTTTGAACGCGGCACAAAAAAACCTTTTGATCAGCGAATTAAACGAGCAATACCATCATCCTTTGGATCATTTGCCGCGCGGCGCCATTCACGCGGATTTATTCAGAGACAATGTTTTATTCACGCATCCGAACAAGCCCGACATCGCGGGGATCATCGACTTTGGTTTTGCCGCCACCGATGCTTTCTTATACGATCTTGCGATTACCGTGAATGATTGGTGTCTTGCGGATGCAAACGTAGGATCATTGGATCGTGCAAAACTCCATGCGATGTTGTCGGCTTATCAATCGGAACGCGCACCCACCGAAGAAGAAAAAAAACAATGGTCTTATGCGTTAAGATGCGCCGCGCTTAGGTTTTGGTTATCAAGATTGTATGATTTTTATTTGCCGCGAGAAGGGTCTTTAGTTCATGCGCACGATCCTACTCACTTTGAGCGGATATTAAACCAAAGACGCAACGTGCCCGAACAATGGTTCATTGAAACTGTGCGTTGAAACGACACACCGAAAGAAAACGACATGAATGAAAATGATTTATCGGGTTATTCAAACCCCAAGCCGCCGCTTTCCCCGACAATCGCCTTGCTTCCGTTTAAAAGCGGCAACACATGGTGGCGACATGCCTATCAACTTTTCCGCGCGTTTCCCGCGCGCTGGTTGGCGATCGGCGTCAGCTTTTTTTTGTTGACGAATGTTTCGTTATTGATTTTAGACCTCATCGGGCTCGGTTTTTTTGGGGTTTTTTTGTCGCTCATCCTTCCTTGCTTTATTGCGGGATTGATTTCATGCGCGTGGTCGCAATTACAAAATACGCCGCCGTCGATTCATCAATTGTTAAACGGGTTTAAAGCCAACACCCGTGCGTTGATCGGCATCGGCGCGTCGTGTTTTTTGGTGATGATTGTTTTATTTGTTCTTGTGGGTGTGATTGCCGGACGATTGGGCATTCCGCTTCAGGAGTTTATGAACACCATTGCCGAAGCGAATTTTGATAAAACCCAACTATCAGCGTTTTATCAAGAACATTTATGGCAGATTTTGACGATTTTCTCGATCGTCGCTTTGGTCGCGTCGGTCGTCGGCATGGTGGAATGGTTTGCCACCATGGTGGTGGTTTTTCTCAACCAAGGCATGGTTTTGTCCATGGTGTTGGCGACAAAAGCCCTGTTTAAAAATTGGCGCGCTTTTTTGGTGTGGGGGCTCATGCCGGTGATTGCGTTCGTGGGTTTTGAAATCGTGATGATGATGCTTTTGGCGGTCGCCGCGCTGTTGGGAGGTGCCGCCGTGACTCTCCTCACGGCCATCGGCGTCATCGCTTTTGTGGTCGTGATGTTTTTAACCCTGTCGATAGGGATGCCGCTTTCGCTGTTCGTGGCGTACTGCGATATGTTTCATCACGATGAAAAGGTTTTTTAATCGTGCCGCATCCATTTGCCGCCGGGGAAAGAGGAGACCCGCCCGAACAGTTCCAATTCCGCGAGTTTGGCTAAAAGCTCGTTGACCTCTTTGCCGGTGCGCGCCACCAAGGTATCCATGTCCACCGGATCAAAACCGAGCGCCTGCATGATTTCATCCTCCTCCGAGGTTTGGGGTGCCGATGCCGGCTTTTTAGAGGAGGCGGATTTTTTAGGGGCGGGCGTTTTTTTGGGAGTTGCCGCGCGCGAAGGGACGACGGGTTTGCCTTCCGAGGGCGGTGGTTTTTCGGCAACATGGGCGTCTTTGGGTGGCAAAACACCGGAAAACGACGGCAATTCATCCAAAATATCCTGCGCCGTTTCGACCAGCTTTGCGCCTTCGCGGATCAATTTGTGACACCCTTTGGAAAACGGCGAATGAATAGACCCCGGAATCGCAAAAACATCGCGCCCTTGCTCACCCGCCAAACGTGCCGTAATGAGTGACCCGGAAGAAAGCGAAGCCTCGACCACCAGAACGCCTTGGGACAAGGCACTGATGATGCGGTTTCTGCGCGGGAAGTTTGCCGCCATTGGCGGTGTACCCGGAATAAATTCGCTTAAAATGCCGCCTTTTTCGGCTAATTTGTGCGCAAGATCGCGGTTTTGCGCCGGATAGACCCGATCAGGACCTGTTCCGATCACGGCAAGGGATGATCCCGCTCCGGATAAGCCGCCCAAATGCGCGGCGGCGTCGATGCCTGCCGCCAAACCGGAAACTATCGTGACATTTTGGCGCGACAAATGTTCGGAAAAGGCGCGGGCATTTTCAACGCCTTGCGGGGAAGCGTTCCGGCTTCCGACGACGGCGAGCGCCGGACGAGACAACAAGGATCGACGCCCTTGATAAAACAAAACCGGTGGCGCGTCGTTTAATTCCAGAAGCGTTGGCGGGTAATCGTCGTCCTCCCAGGTGATCAAGTGGTGACCGGCATCTTCAAGCCACGCGAGGGTACGCGCCAAAGCGTCGGCGTCCGGCTCGCGTACTGACTGCATCGCGCTTTCGGTCAAAACCTTGCGCCATGAAGCCCTAGATGCGGCAAAAACGGCGTCCGGCGTCTCAAACGCGCGTAAAAGTTTGACGATATTGGCCGACGAAAGCCCGGATAACAACAACGCCACCCATGCCTGCGCACGAGTGGCGTCGTTTCCTGTCTCGACTTTTTCTGAACGAACGATGAGGTTTTGTTGTTCGCTCATTCGGGATTACGGATTTTTCGCGTAATCGCCGACTTTAGCCGGATCGGTCATGTTCAATAAAATGGCGTAAGACGCTTTTTCAAACACACGGAAGACCATCAGTAAACCGATGCGTTCATCGGGGATTTTGATGGCTTTACCTTGTTTGTAAACCACCGTGGCGTCTTCACCTTGAATGAATTGCTCGCTGTTGGAGTTGGGACGCGGATCGGCAACCGGTTTGTAATGACGATAAACCGCCAGAACATGACCCACTTCAACGCCTTGTTGCGCACCTTGATCAAGCGTCACGATGTCACTGCGCCCCAATTCAGAGGAATCATGTTGTGACGTGACGATGAAGGCTTCAACCGGATGATCGGGCGCGTGCGGCGCGTAGTCGACCCGCGCTTCACCGGAGACCGGCAACAAACGATCGCCGATGCCGACTTCTTCGCGGGAAGAGGTCACGCGAACGCGGCTGGCTTCGTCCTCGCCTTTACCGAAGTTTTCGACTTCAACCAAGCCCAGGTTACGGTATTCGACGCCGAGAATTTTTCCGTTGAGATCGCGGATGGCTTTGCCGGAGCGGAAGACATTCCACAAATTGCCGCGGCTTTGGTCAATCCCGATGGCGTACAAGACATCGCCGGTGCCGCGCAGGATGCGGGAACGCTCGCGGGCTTCGACGATGGAAGCGGAGCTTTCAAATACATTTTGCGTGGCAATCGTGGATTGGGTCAAAAACGGCTCTAAATCGCCCACCGGTATCGTGGGAATCGGTTGCACTTCGAGATCGGAGGCGCGAACTTTGGGGGTTAATTTGACGGTTTGACGCGTGGGCACCGGTTGCGCCGGTTTTAATTGCGCGGCGGTCGGATTCAACACCAGACGCACGGAGCCGTCGGGATTTCTTAAAAGCACAATGACGTCACCCGGATAAATTAAATGCGGGTTTTTAATGTCCTCTTTGTTCATGCCCCAGATTTCAGGCCAGCGCCACGGGTTTTCTAAGAATTTACCCGAAATCGCCCAGAGCGTATCCCCTTTTTGGACCGTGTATCGATCCGGCGCGTCAACCCGCAGTTTAATATCGTTGCCTTGCTGTTGCGCGACGGCCAAAGAAGCAAAAGAAAAACACAAGGTCGCAAAAATCATTGCGATTATTTTGGTCGTGTTAAACTCTTGAAAACGTTTATTTACTAACATATCAAGCCCCCCCGTTTGCGGGTTAAAAGTTACTTTCGGGATAAACTACCACAAAATAATCTCGATAATAAGTTGTTTTGTATGGATTCGTTATTTTTCTTTTAGGAGTGTTGTAATGGCTCTGCTTCCCATTTTGGAGTACCCCGATCCGCGATTAAAAACGGTGGCACAACTTGTCGAACATGTCACAGATAAGCACCGGCAACTAATTCGTGACATGGCTGAAACAATGTATGCCGCTCCGGGCATCGGGCTTGCGGCAACACAAGTCAATGTCCACGAGCAGATCATCGTGATTGATATTTCTCCGGAAAAAAACGATCTTTTGGTTCTGATTAACCCCGAAATTATTGCGTTTGACGGTGAGACCTCAGGGGAAGAAGGGTGTCTTTCGGTGCCGGGCTATTTTGATAAAGTCAAACGCGCCGAAAGAATCACCGTGCGCACCTTAACGGAATCCGGCAAAACCCGAACTTTCGACGCGGAAGGGTTGCTTGCCGTTTGCATTCAACACGAAATCGATCACTTAAAAGGGAAGCTCTTTGTGGATTATTTATCGACATTAAAGCGGTCTCGTCTTTTGACCAAAATTAAGAAGCAACAAAAGGAATCTGCCCGACTATAAGTTTAATCGTGAGGCTTATGAAAATAAAATGACGCCCTCTTCTTTACGCATTGGGTTTGCAGGAACCCCCTCTTTTGCCGCCACCATTTTGACGGCATTGATTGAAGCCGGTTTTACGCCGCGCGTGGTGATGACCCAACCCGACCGTCCGCAAGGGCGCGGGTTGAAACTCACGGCATCGCCGGTCAAAGAGGTTGCGCGCGCGCGCGATATTCCGGTATTACAGCCCGCCTCGCTACGAACCGGCGACGCCAAAAACGCGATTTCCGCGCTCAAACTCGATATTCTTATCGTGGCGGCGTATGGGCTGGTCTTGCCCGCCGATGTTTTGACCACCCCCAAATATGGTTGCGTCAATGTCCACGCCTCGCTATTACCGCGCTGGCGGGGAGCGGCACCGATTCATCGCGCCATTTTGGCGGGCGATGTCGAAACCGGCGTGACCTTAATGCAAATGGACGAAGGGCTTGACACCGGCGCGATCATCCGCAGAAAAATCGTCCCGATTGCGCCGGATGAAACCACGGGAACCCTGCACGACAAACTCGCGCGCGCCGGCGCGCAGCTTGCCGTGGTCGGTTTGAGGGTCTTGGATAAAACGCGGGTGTTGGCTTCCGTGCCGCAGCCGACAACCGACGTGACGTATGCAAACAAAATCGGGCGTGAGGACACAATCATTGATTGGACCAAGCCTGCCGATGACATTGAACGCGCCATTCGCGCGTTTCATCCTTTTCCGGGAGCCTACACGATGATCGACGGCGCCATGCTTAAAATCTGGCAGGCTCAAGCGGACATGAACGCTCCAACCCAAGCCGCCGCCGGCACCGTTGTGGCGGCGCAAAACGACACCTTTCTCATCGCCTGCGGCAAGGGCGCTCTTTCTTTGCGGGAAATCCAGCAAGCCGGCGCCAAAAGAATGTCGATTTCGGCGTTTCTTGCCGGGAAGAAAATCGCCGTCGGGACTTTGTGCGGAAAGTGACGTTTGAGGTTTTGCGCGGGAATAGAGATTTTGCAAAAAGGGCTTTATTTGACTACATCCCGACGAATCTAATTGGTGCATAATACGCACTTTCTTTGAAGCGATCCGGCGCTTTCCATTCCGGTTGGTCACAATTAAAGGAGATTTTTCATGCGTCACTTTTTAAAACTGTGCGTTCTTTTGAGCGTTGCATTGGTTCCTTCTTTGGCGTTCGCGCACATCGGTCACGGAGAATCTGCGCCGATTGGCTTTATCGCGGGTTTCACGCATCCTTTTACGGGCTTGGATCACTTGGCGGCAATGTTAGCCGTCGGCATTTGGAGCGCGATGACCACCAAACGCATCTGGGTGGCGCCCGTTTCGTTTGCGTCGTTGTTGTTGGTCGGGGCGTTGTTGGGTGTGGCGGGCGTGAGCCTTCCGGTGATTGAGCCGGTGATTGCCGCCTCGCTTCTGGTGATCGGCTTATTGATTGCGGTGCAGGTCAAACTTCCCGTTTGGGCGGGTGCTTTGATTGTGGGCGCGTTTGCGGTGTTTCACGGCGCGGCGCACGGCACGGAATTGGCGGAAGTAAACAACGTGGCCGGCGCATTGATCGGGATGGTGGTCGCGACGGCGTCGATCCATATTGCCGGCTTGGCGATCGGGCGTTTTTTGATGCGTTACCCGCTCGTTTGGGCGCGCGCGGCAGGAGGTGCGGTCTCGGTGTTGGGTTTGGGCTTTTTGGTCGGCATCGTCTAAGTCAGCCCGTTTTATCTTATTTCCCCTTGAGGGGCTAAACGTTTCTTCGGATACCGCGCGAGACGAAAAGCGCGGTATCATTTTATTCGCCGATGACGTTGTTGTCGGTGTGTGTTTCTCTTGAGAAGAAGGAGTTTTTTATGAATGCCAGCTACTATCAACTTGCCGTGACCGATTATTTGCGCGTTTTGGATAATTTAACGCATTTGATCGACAAAGCCTCCGAATACGCGAAGTCGCTCAAAATCGAAGAGCGCGTTTTGTTGGACGCGCGGCTTTTTCCGGATATGTTCCCGCTGATTCGTCAAATCCGCATGGTGTGTGACATGACGAAAAACGCCGGGTCTTGGTTGACCGGGGTGGACGCGCCGAAATTCGACGATACCGAAACAAGTTTTGCCGAATTAAAAGAACGTGCCGCCAAAGCGAAGGCTTTTTTGGGCGCGCTCAAAGAAAGTGATTTTGCCGAAAGCAAAGACCGGTTGGTTCGGTTGCCGTGGAATCCGAACGCGCCGCTCAAAGGGGACGTGTTTTTGTTGCAACATTCGATTCCGAACGTGTTTTTTCATTTAACGACGGCTTACAATATTTTGCGACACAACGGCGTTCCGATCGGGAAGGCTGATTATCTTGGAAAAATAGGATAAAGGCACGCGACCGACCGTTTTGTCGTGAGAATGATTTAAAGGGGGGGCGGGGAAACCCGCCCATTTTTGTCCGGCGGGAGGATTCATTTCTACCCGCGCATCAAAGAGGCGGGTGTCCGTCACCGACACTCCATTAAAAAAACATGAATCTATATTACACGCCGACATCTCCGTTTGCGCGATGGGTGGTGGTCACCATCTTGGAATGCCATTTACCGAAACCGAATTTGGTGGTTGCAGACCCTTGGGTGTTTCCGAAAGCCTTGGTCGAGTCCAATCCGTTCTCGACCGTGCCGGCTTTGACCACGGACGACAACGAAACGATTGTCGAAAGTTTATTGATTGTTCAGTATTTATTTCGCGCGTCTGCCTCAAAAAGCAACAAGACCAAAATGTCCCATGAGTTGCCGCTTTTAGGGTACGCCAAATTATTGTTGGAAACGGCGTTTCGGAATGTGAGTCTTGCCAATCATCATCCCGACCACAAAACCTCGCATCCTTTTATTGCGCGCACACAAACGATGTTGACGCAGGCTTTAGAAAAATTACCGCAATATTTGCCCAAAACGCCTTTGTTTAACCATCCCGCGCATCTGCATTTGGCGGTTGCGTTGGATTATTTGTCTTTCAGAAAACCGATGTTAGCCGACCAGTTTTTAGACGAAGCGGCGCGCGTGTTTTTGTCTCCCTTTTTGGAGCGCGAGAGTTTTACCAAGACGTCGCCTAAAAACTTCGGTACACTCTTACTCTGACCTCGTAATCAATGATCGTTCGGGCAAACCCGTCTCGAACCGAAAGGAGTGCCGGTGGTTGACCTCAATCGTTTCGCAACGGTGATGACTTTATTGAATCGATGCCTCGCTTTGGGGCTCGTTTTTTCTTTGTCGGTTGTCACACCGTCTTTTGCGGAGAAAACCCGCTCTGATCCCGTTATTCGTCCGTTGCCCCCATCGGGCGAATTTGTTTATGTTGCCATGCACGGCAATAACGGCTTCAAGCTGGGGGAGGCGCGCTATTCATGGCGGCGCGATCATGAAAAATACGCGATGTTGTTAAAGCTCAAGACGACGGGGCTTATGGATCGGATTTATCACTTTGAGTACACCCAGGAAAGCCGCGGTCGGGTGTCCAAAGAGGGATTGTTGCCCGATTTTTTTCAGGTGTCACAAAAAGGACGAGGCGACGAAACGGCAACCTTTGACCGGAGCGCCAAGAAGATCACGATGATGCGCAAGGGAAAAAAATCAAAGTACGCGCTTGAAAAAGGCGTTCAAGACGTGTTGAGTGTGTGGCAGGCGGCAAGTTTAACGGGCGTGGACGCGTTGATCGGAGAGCGGATGATCGTCACGAATCGGCGGGTGTATTCCGCGCATGTTGTTTTGGGTGAAGTCGAACAACAACAATTACCTGTCGGCAATGTCTTGGCGCAACACTTATTGATCACGGGTGAGGGTTCTCATCCTTTGCGTCTCGATTTATGGCTTTCCCCTGTGTATTACAACATGCCGGTGCGCATCATGATGACGGATCATCGGGATAACAAAGTGGACTTGCGGCTAAAAGCCGTCAATGGCTTATCTTATGAGTAGAAACGGCGGGAATTGGGAGGGTTTGCAAAACGGTCACTCCTGCTCATCTTTGTGGAGAGATCACACGCAACATCATGTCTTGTCTTAACGTTGATCCTATTGGCCTTGTGGATAGGGCAATCCGGCAATCTGCGCTAACCCACGGGATTCAAGGGCGTTTACTGTTGGCGATTTCCGGCGGCTTGGATTCCATGGTTTTGCTGGATGCGTTGGCGCGCGCGCGCGATTTGGGCGTGATTCCCCGGCTCACACTCCATGCCGTTCATGTGCATCACGGGCTTTCGGAAAACGCCGATGATTGGATGAGTCATGTCCGGCGGGAATGCCAAAAGCGGGATGTTTCTTTTCAGGGTTGCCGCGTGACTCTTCAAAAAAACGCGCAAGAAAGTCTTGAAGAGCTGGCGCGTCACGCACGCTATAACGCTTTTGCCGAAGTGCTTACCCAATCGTCTTCACACCTATTGGTCTTGGCGCACCACATGGACGACCAAGCCGAAACCCTTTTATTGCAGCTGTTGCGGGGCGCAGGCCCGCGCGGCTTATCGGGCATGGCAGAATACCCATCTTCGCCGACCAAGCTTTGCATTTGGCGTCCGTTAATTTCTGTATCGCGTAAAGACTTACTCAATTATAGTAATGCAAGAAATATATCGTTTGTTCACGATGAAAGCAACGAGCATCTTCATTTCAAACGTAATTTTTTGCGTCATCGCGTTTTTCCGGTGATCGAAGAAGCCTTTCCGGCGTACCGCAAGACGTTTGCGCG
>JAIRPA010000186.1 GCA_031257235.1 Burkholderiales bacterium
GACTTAAAAGCGCGTCCGATATTTCATCATGTGCGCGATTCGATTGAAGCACATTTAACGATTGTGTTTGCGGCATTGGCAATGGCGCGTGAGATCGAAAGGGCGAGGCAAGCCTCGCCCCTACGACTGATTCCTGACTTCTGATCCCTGACCCCTGAAACGCAGAATCCGCACCGCCGTTTCTATCGCGTTGTGGACATATTCGCCGCGGGGGAGGACAAAAGCGCCAACAAAATAGGCAGCACATAAACGACCACGATGTGGCTTAAAACAAGATTAAAAAAGATTTTGGACTTCGTGTGGTTTTCGGGGAACTCAAAAAACCGCGCCGAACGAACAATGATGTACGTCACCGCCAACATGCCGTGCAACACATAAATGAAATGAATGGAAAATAAGGTAATCCCGTTCAAATCGCCGTAATTCAAGACGACTCCAAAAAAATAATAAAGCGGAAAAAAGTGGAGGAGCGCGACCCCCACGCACAAAAGATATTTCGCCCACTTTCTCCAACGATACTGTTCGGCAATAAAAGTGAAGGCGTACCCCTCCCACGTGGGCAACGCAATCAACACGAAAAAATAAATAAGTAAAGCCATCTCTGAAACACGAACGGAAAGCATGGATTGATCCTTATATTCGGGACGCACTGATCCCTGAAACGCAAAAAAGGATCAGGCTTTGCCTGTCCTTTTTTGGATCACCAAACCGCCAAAAAGTACCACTTTTTGGCGTTGAGTGTAGGGGTTTACTTTTTGCCGCCGGGTTAATCCCTGAAATTTTGATACTGCAACGGATAATCCGTGATGCTTTTTTTCACCAATGCGATGGCGTTTTGAAGGTCGTCTCTTTTGGCGCCGGTGACGCGAACGCTGTCGCCTTGAATGGAGGCTTGAACTTTCATCTTGCTGTCTTTAATCAGCTTGATGATTTTTTTGCCTAAATCCTGCTCCACACCGGCGCGCACCGTAATGGCTTGCTTGACCTTATTGCCCGATATTTTTTCTTTATTGCCGTCTTTTAGGGCACGGACATCCACGCTACGCTTGGTCAAACGTCCGACAATCACGTCTTTGATTTGATCCAATTTAAAATCATCGTCCGCAAAAAGCGTTAAGGTTTTATCGGCATATTCGACGCGCGCGTCAGAGCCTTTAAAATCAAAGCGATTACCGATTTCTTTATTGGCTTGGTCGACCGCGTTTCTAACTTCAACTTCGTTGATTTCCGAGACTATATCAAAAGAGGGCATGGTATTTAAAAAATAATAAGGATAAGAAAAAACCGCCGACAAATTGCCGGCGGAGAAAAAGAGCATTACTTCAAGGTGCGCTTATGAAGTGCCGCGATGCGTAAGCGAAGCGCGTTTAATTTAATAAAGCCTTCGCCGTCTTTTTGGTTGTACGCGCCGCCGTCTTCTTCAAAAGTGACCACTTGAGAATCATATAAAGAATCTTTCGGTGAGGTGCGACCGACGCAAGTGACCGTGCCTTTATATAATTTCATGCGCACGGTGCCGTTGACGTATTCTTGAGAGGCGTCAATCAAGCCTTGTAAAAGAATGCGCTCCGGGCTAAACCAATAGCCGTTATAAATCATGCGGGCGTAACGCGGCATTAAGTCGTCTTTCAACGCCACCACTTCACGATCCAGCGTTAAAGATTCCATCGCGCGATGCGCTTTTAACATGATCGTGCCGCCGGGCGTTTCGTAGCATCCGCGGGATTTCATCCCGACGTAACGATTTTCGACCAAATCCAACCGACCCACGCCGTGTTTGCCGCCGATTTTGTTTAAAGTACTCAACGCTTCGGCGGGGGTGACGGGTTTGCCGTCAATCGCCACGATGTCTCCTTTTTTGTAGGTCAGTTCCACCACTTGAGGGGTGGCAGGCGCTTTTTCCGGGGAGACGGTGGTGCGCCACATGGAATCTTCCGGCGTGAAATTCGGGTCTTCGAGAATTCCGCCTTCGTAGCTGATGTGCAACATGTTGGCGTCCATCGAATAGGGGGCGGCACCTTTACGCTTTTTGAAATCAACGGGAATTCCGTGCTTGTCCGCGTAAGCCAATAATTTTTCGCGCGAGAGTAAATCCCATTCGCGCCACGGCGCAATGACTTTGATGTTCGGGTTCAAGGCATACGCGCCCATTTCAAAGCGGACTTGATCGTTGCCTTTACCGGTGGCGCCGTGAGAAATAGCGTCGCCTTTGGTTTTCTTGGCGATCTCAATTAAATGTTTGGCGATTAAAGGACGCGCAATGGAGGTGCCTAATAAATATTCGCCTTCATAAACCGCGTTGGCGCGAAACATCGGGAAGACGAAATCACGCACGAATTCTTCGCGTAAGTCTTTAATGAAAATGTTTTCTTCTTTGATGCCAAGTTTTAAGGCTTTTTTACGCGCCGGCTCAAGCTCTTCGCCTTGACCAATATCGGCGGTAAACGTCACGACTTCACACTGATAAGTATCTTGCAACCACTTCAAAATCACCGAAGTGTCAAGACCGCCTGAATAGGCTAATACCACACGTTTAATTTTGCTCATGAAAATTCCTTAACTATATTAAAACCGGCGCGCTTATCCGCGGCCGCCGACCCGGCGCCGGCGTGTTTGGGTTGTTGAATCGACAAACGACGCCGTAACGCGCATTTTAATCCGTTTTAACGACACCCAACAGCAGAAATTCGATCAACGCTTTTTGCGCGTGCAGTCGATTTTCGGCTTCCGCCCAAACCAGACTTTGTCCGCCGTCGATGACCTCTGCGGTGACTTCCTCACCGCGATGCGCCGGCAGGCAGTGCATGAAGACCGCGTTGGGCGCGGCGTGACCCATCAGTTCGCCGGTGACCTGAAAACCCTCAAACGCGCGTCGGCGTTTTGCGTTTTCCGCCTCCTGCCCCATGCTGACCCAAACATCGGTGGAAACCAGCGCCGCGTTTTTCATGGCGTCGGCAGGATCGGCACAAAATTCAAGATGTGTTTTTTCTTTTTCGGACAAACGCGACATATCCACGCGATACCCTTCGGGTGCGGCATAGCGAACGGCAAAATCCATCACCGCCGCCGCCTGTATCCACGAATAAAGCATATTGTTGGCGTCGCCGATCCACGTGACCGTTTTTCCGGCAATACTGCCGCGATGTTCAAAAAAAGTATAAAGATCGGTCAACACCTGACAGGGATGATGCTCGTCGGTCAAGCCGTTGATGACCGGCACCCGCGAATATTCGGCAAAAGTCTCCACCATCTTTTGGTGAAAGGTGCGGATCATCACGCCGTCCGCCATCGAGGAAATGACGCGCGCGGTGTCGGGAACCGGTTCTCCCCGCGCGATTTGGGTGTCGTTGCCGGACAAAACCACGGCATTGCCGCCTAACTGCATGATGCCGATTTCAAACGAAACGCGCGTGCGGGTCGACGCCTTTTCAAAAATCATCGCCAAGGTTTTGCCCTTGAGCGTATTGGCGTATTGCCCCGCATAAACGCGCTCTTTTAAGAGCCGCGCGCGCGAGAAAAGATAAGTGATGTCCTGACGGGAAAGGTCGGCAAAGGTTAAAAAATGTTTCGGAGCAGTCATGGCCGGTTTGAATGGTTGGGTTAATGAGAAAGCGTTGAATTTTAGCACGACGCCAAAAAGTGGTACTTTTTGGCGGTTGTGATTTCCAAAAAAGTACCGGCAAAGCCGGATACTTTTTTGCGGGAAAGGCGGGCTGGATTCTGCGACTTCGCCTGCTATGGCAGGCTACGCGCAGAATGACGCGCTCTGATCCCTGATTCCTGACCTCTGATGCCTGATTTTCCCCCCGATCAAAAACTGTCCATCCGATGAACGCGCGGAATCCTCGTCGTTTTTTTGAATAATTCACGGACTTATCCACAATTTTTGTGGATGAATCTTTTTGCGGAGCTTTTGGCTTTGTCGCGGGCAGACAACCCCCGCGTTGCCACACCAATTGAAAGGGTGAGATAAAGCTCTCATAATACCGCCATGAAAATTATTTCTTGGAACGTTAATTCGCTCAATGTTCGCCTTCCGCGCGTGTTGGCGTTGCTGGAACGCCATGCGCCGGACGTGGTTTGTTTGCAGGAAATCAAAGCCGAGACCGCGCGATTCCCGACGGAAGTCTTTGAATCGGCAGGGTATAAGGCGGAATGTCATGGTCAAAAGACCTACAACGGCGTCGCGCTTTTGGTCAAAAGTCCTGCCGCGCCGACAGACGTTTTGCGCGGCATTCCCGACGGCGACGAAGACTTCCAAGCCCGCGTGATTGCGGCAACGGTGTTAGGCGTTCGCGTTTTTTCCGTGTACGTCCCCAACGGGCAGGAAGTCGGTAGCGATAAATACGGCTATAAACTTTCGTGGCTTCGGCGGTTCACGCGCTATTTGATCGAATCCCACAAGCATTACGAGCGCATTATTGTTGCGGGAGATTTTAATATTGTCCCGGATGACCGCGATATTTGGGACGCTCATGCTTGGCGCGGGAAGATTTTATGTTCCGACGACGAGCGTGCCGCGTATCGAGCGGTGCTGTCCACGGGATTGTCGGACAGCTTTAGATTGTTTGATCAGCCGGCAGGGGTGTACAGCTGGTGGGATTATCGACAGTTGGGCTTTCAAAAAAATCACGGGATGAGGCTTGATCATATTTTGCTTTCCTCTTCGCTTGCCGATCAATGTGTGTCAAGCGGGATCGACCGCGATGAACGCAAGGGCGAGAAGCCTTCCGACCACGCGCCCGCCGTGGCGGAAATAACGGGAGTTTAGCCCGCAACGCCCATCAAAATGCCCCCGCCTGTGTCGCTAAGACCTCATCTTGAACCGAAGTTCAAGAGGGCTGCGTGACGAGACTTTTAGAGATATTCACGAAGAACATCGCACACCGGTCTCAGAAGTCGGCAGCCAAGCACAAAGGCATTGGTTCAAAGAATATACAGTCTTTGGCGAACACCGCAGGGGCAGTACTATCCTGCGCTATTTTGCGGTTTTTCGCAAGCCTCGCCCGATAAAGGAAGAAGGATGCCGCTTTGTTCGCGCAAAATTTTGTGCCCGCGAGGTGTCAGCACCACGTGGGATTGCGAGGCATTAAGACGCCTCGGCAAAAGTTTGATCAGACGTTTTTTGACAAGCTCCGTGTCCATCCCGATTTGATACGATTCATTGCCGTTTTTGGTTGCGATGAGATGAAGCCGCTTCATGATCGCTTTTTGCTTTTCCATAAGTTCTTTTGTGTTCTTTTGTGTTTCGACGAAATAACCATTTTAATAAAATTGTCTCGGTTAAACTATATCACCGGTGACTTTTGAAATAACCAAGACCCCCCTTCAAGACGCGTTACGACGCAAGCAAGATGTTTGCCTTATAGGGCAGGTTTTGAAAAAATTGTAGTCCCCACACCTACAAATCTTTTTTGACAAACGTCAATTTGGGGAGTAGGCGCGAAAAAAACCAGCTGCGCGGCGATTCTTTGCCCGTGCGCATCAACGTCAAGGGGGTCGGGGAGTAATAATGGAGCCGTTGTAACGCCTGAACGTTTTTGGCGCCCGCAAACAAAATGCGATCGCCGGAGCGCAACGCAAAATGGGATTCCGGCAACAAAATCTCTTTGTCTTCGCGCACCAGCATTAACGCCGTCGCGCTTAAATTCCGCGAGGGTTCAAGCGGATGAATCAGTAAGTCTCCCACTCGAAACGGGGCTTCGTAGTTCCATGCAAAGGCTTCGCGTAATCCCGGATACGCCGCCATCGCGCTGAATACCCACAGATAAGGCACACGTTCACCGACTGCCGAGACCAGCCTTTCCGTCGTCTGGGCGACCAAATCTTCTTGGTTGTTCCGCACGGCACGCAAGAAACGCTTCAACAAAGGCGAGGTGATTAACTGCCGCACTTCGTGCGACATGATGTATTCCTGATTGAACCGCGAATCCGGCGAGGACGATTCCACCAACGCCGCGTTCGCGGCTTTGACCTGCCGCACCACCACGAATAATTTCGGATTCAAACTGCGCGCGCGTTTGACGGCGGAAAAGTTGATGGCGTCCGAATCGGTACAAGCCACAATGCCCGCGGCGTGTTCGATGTCGGCTTCCAAGAGCGTTTCCTGACTGTACGGCTTTTTTAATAGACCGGCGCGATCCGGCGAAGTGGGGGTGGGGTCAATCGCCGTCCAAGGCACGCCCGCGCGCGTCAACGCCGACGCAATGTATTGTCCGAAACGCCCGAACCCGCAAATAATCCAATGCCCTTTGGGCGGCTTCATCACTTCAGGACGCGCCGCGCCCGGAATGCCCGTGAGCCAATCCTCAAGCTGCAGTTTTTCCGGTGCGGAAAACGCCTGACCTAAATTGAAGGCAAACGACTCAAACGGATTGACGAGCTCGATTTTATTGAAGGACTCTAAATTAGACGCCGCCATTTCGGAGCGTGCGCGCGCAATGATGCGCAACGAGGGGTTCAACGCCGTGCCGCTGATGGCCACCGCCTGCGTGGTTTCGTCATCGCCGGCGATGGCGACCAGCGTTTCGCATTGCGGATGCGTGACGCCGGCGTCCACCAGAATTTCGGGGTCGCAACCGTCTGCGGTGATCGAAAGCGGGGCGTGTTGAAATTCCTGCAACGAAATCTGCGCGACTTTGGTTTCGTTGGAATCCACCACCACCGAGCGATAACCGATTCTGTCCAACATGTGCGCCAACACCGTGCCGCTTCGCCCGTAACCGACGATCAAAACAAACGGTTCGGCAATGCGTCGCACGCTCGACGCAAAAGAGCCGCGGGTCAACGCC
This sequence comes from Burkholderiales bacterium, assembly GCA_031257235.1. Taxonomy (GTDB): domain Bacteria; phylum Pseudomonadota; class Gammaproteobacteria; order Burkholderiales; family Casimicrobiaceae; genus UBA931. The sequence goes on from JAIRPA010000186.1 coordinate 6,792, forward strand.
ATTCTGAAGGCGGGATCGCGCAACATCTCCATCACCGAGCCCAAACCATAGCCCCAACAGATAACGGAAATGTAAATCGACACCATGACCCACGCCCGTTGTGCGTCGCTGAATTCAACAGGCATTTCACCGTAACCGATGGTGGTCGCCGTGTAGCTCATCACGTAAAAGGCGTAAAAATAACCCAGCGTGGTCGGTTCACCGTTGACTTCGATGCCGGGGATGTTGGCAAGCCCTAAGACCGAAATGGCGAACGACACCACGATCAAAAGGATCGGGCGACGCAACCGCCTTAAAATGAGAAAGAACGCTTCCACGGCAGTAGGCTAGTAGAAAAAAATAGGATAAAAAAAGTCAGCGCGTGTGACGCAAGGTTTCGCCGATTAACAGGATCACGGACACCAAGTTGGCGATCAGCGCGCCGCCCGATACGGACACAATGGTGGACATGGTGTCTCCGTCCATCGGCAGTTGTGCGATGTAAATGTGCCAGCCCCAAATGAGTGCCGATAACAGCAGTTGTAAAGTCGCGGCAAAACTGGTGGCAAGGTGAAGCGCGCCGATTTGCGTTCTGTCCCCTAACTTTAAAATGATGGCGACTAAGTTGATGACCAGCGCGGCGAATAATTCCGTTGAACTGTGCGAGGTAATGCTTTCCAGCTCACCGACAAAAAAACCGAAGTTGAGCGTGCACGCCAAGATGACGAAAAAACCAAACACCACTTTTTCTATGTTCATGGAGAAATCCTTAACGCGAGAAAGAGCGGCTATATTAACCTAAGCCAACCCGTCACGGGAAAGCGGTAGGAAAGGTAACATCTCTACCGAGACCGCCGGAGAATAGAATTCATTGGAACAAAGCATCCAAGGTATCAATAATGTCGGAAAATTCTATACCCTTCGCATAAATATACCGGTTTCTGTAAGTGTCCCACAGCACTTGCAGGTCGCGGCTTTCCTTGATGTCGGCAATGTATTTCTCATGCCGCTCGACGTAGATAAGAGTCCCTCGTTCCCGTGCCTTTTGATTGAGGGCATCAAGAAGTTCTGTCTTGTTGATATCGCCCGCTTTTGTGGCAAACATAATATATACGTCATAATAGTCTCTTGCTCTTGTATTGGCGACATTTCTTGCAAGTATGGATTCGATTTTTTCTGCCAATATCGTATTGAGGTTGTAGGCTTTGACCTGAATGGTTCTGTCCTCAAACATCAGCTTGAACGAATACTCTTCTTCGTGCGGGATAATCACATCGCCCGTGGTGATGTCCAATTTCAGATTGACCTGAATCGTGAAAAACGTCGCCAGAAGGCTAAGCCTAAAGTCCTCATATTCTCCCGCTTCATGAATCGGCTTGATGGACTTTATCGCAAAGGTGACATTATCGTTTATGGGCGTGGATAGTATTTCCGAAACGATTTTTTCTATTTCGATTGGGTTGACGGGAAGCCCTTTGATGGTAGTGTCCATATCCATGGTACTACGCATATCAATCCCTACCATTGCGGCAATCAGAAAGCCGCCTTTCAAAATGAGATGGTCGCGGTATTGTGATAAGGACACGCGCTCCAAGAAGCGTTCCATCATGTAATTTTGCAAGACCGTTCCCGCGACAAGATTGTTCTTTTTCGCCAAGTTGTTGATCCTGTCTTTCAGTTTGCGGGGATTGTCTATCGGGAAAGGGTTTTTGTTGTTCATCAAACAAGCACCTCGATGTATTGCTTAACCGTGTCGCGGATTTTCAATATTTCTGCATAAGAGAGTAACTTTGCGAAGTCGCCCCCTTTTTCGCGCATGTATTGCTTGACTGCCGCCAAAACCAAATCAGAATCCAGATGGTTTTTTCTCTTTATGCAATCGCAAAGCGTTCGTTCTTTGTCGTAAACCCGGAGTTCGTTGCCGTAGGGCGACAGCGTCGTGGAGATACCGATAGCGTGGATGTCCGGCTTGCAATAGAAGAAACGGTATGAGGCTTTGTCTTTCAAAAGGGTGGTGTTGTATCCGCTCGGAATTGTCATCATGAGGCGGATGGGGGTTCGGTCGGAGAGGTTGTGAAAAAACAAAGCCGTTTCGTGGGAATAGATGCCTTTGCCGCATTTGTACAACGCCACCATGTATTCGTCCGGAAGGTCTTTCGCGGAGAGGTACAACCCACGAGTGACCCGTTCGAGCAAACCTGCGTCAGTCAACCGCTGAAGCTCTTTGTTGTTGATTCCCGCAAGCCTCGCGTCTTTTGCCGTGATGGTTCCGTTATGTGCTTTCAGTAGTCCGGCAATCGTTTCTTTGAGCTCCATCGCACTTTCCGTTTGTCTTTTTGATTCGCAAATAATATAAATAATACGAACGTTAAAGTCAAGCGGGTCCGAATATTTTCGATCGCTCGTTCGCTATTGTTGCAGGATGTTGAAAGCGGCGTCCCGTACATTCCGTGAATCAGGGTTGGGAGACGCCGTCATTTCAGTGTATCTCAAGCGAAGTCGCGGTATCCGTGCCGCCTGCCGGTTGCCGCGCCCCGTTGCCGTCACTACAATACCCGGACATACCATCATTACACCCATTACGGTATCACATGGATCACACGCGTTCGGTGGCGGGCTTGGATTTATTGTCTTCGGCGGTTTTGCTGGCGGACGAACATTTGCGCATCGGTTACTTAAACCCCGCGGCGGAAAATATGTTTGGCATCAATAAGCGCCACTGGTTAAACCGTGCTTTATCCGAGCTTTTGGGGGATTCCCCGATTTTGGACAAAGCGATTGGTCACGCGCTCTCGGAAGGTTGGCATTACACCGGTTACGCGATGCAGTTCAAGCGCGACGCTTCCATCTGGACATTGGACTGCGTGGTGACGCCGATTCAATCCGAAACCTTTCGATTGTTGTTTGAATTTTTGCCGGTGGACACACGGCAAAAAATCGCGCGCGAAGAACAATTGGCGCAACAACAACAAACTCACCGCGAGATGATCCGCAATTTGGCGCATGAAATCCGCAATCCTTTGGGCGGAATACGCGGATCGGCGCAGTTACTGGAGCGCGAATTGTCCGACCCGCGGTTGCGTGAATACACGAACGTGATCATCGAAGAGTCCGATCGCCTTCAAGATTTGATGACGCGGCTTTTGCTTTCGCGCGGTACGCCTGAAATCGAATGCTTAAACGTTCATGAGGTTTTGGAGCACGTCAAAAAATTGGTGGAGGCAGAGTTTCCGGGCATCGTGGTGACGAAAGACTATGATCCCTCCCTTCCCGAAATCAACGCCGATAAAAAACGCCTGATACAGGCGATATTAAACATCGTCAAAAACGCGGCGCAGGCGCAAAAAGGCAACGGCACCATCATTTTGAGAACGAGAATCGCGCGGCAGGTGATGCTCAATAAGCGATTGTATAAATTGGCAATACAACTACAAATCGTCGATCACGGTCCGGGCATCCCCGAGGACTTGATCGACCATATTTTTTATCCGTTGGTTTCGGGGAAAAGCGAAGGATCGGGGTTGGGATTATCGTTGGCGCAAGCGTATATTGAGCAACATTCGGGAACGATTTCGGTGGAAAGCCGCGCGGGATTGACCTGTTTTACGGTGTTGTTGCCGGTATCACACGAGTGGCAAACCAGCGGGACTATCTGAAAAACAACGGAGTGGGCATGGGGATAAAAAACGGCGTTTGGATTGTGGACGACGATCGCGGGATTCGCTGGGTGCTTGAAAAAGCACTGGAAAAAGAGCGAATTTCGTGGCGCAGTTTTAATTGCGGTGCGGATTTGTGGCGCGTGTTGGATGAGGGACAAAGCGAGCCTTGTGTCTTGATTTCGGACATACGGATGCCCAACGAAAACGGGCTTGATCTCGTCAAAAAAATAAAAGCGCGTCTGCCGGATTTGCCGGTGATCGTGATGACCGCGTATTCCGACCTTGAAAACGCGGTGGCGGCGTTTGAAGGCGGTGCGTTTGATTATCTTGCCAAGCCGTTTGATGTCGATGATGCGATCGCGTTGGTGCGCCGCGCGATGGCATTACCCAAAGAAAACGCCATTCCCGCCGAGCCGCTCACCGACATCGCGCCGGAGATTTTAGGTCAGGCGCCCGCGATGCAAACGCTTTTTCGCGCCATCGGCAGGTTGGCGCAGTCCGGCGCGACCGTATTGATCAACGGAGAATCCGGCACCGGCAAAGAGTTGGTCGCGCGCGCCCTGCACCGGCATAGCCCTCGGAAAAACGCGCCGTTTTTGGCGATCAACACGGCGGCCATTCCGCGCGAGCTTTTGGAGTCTGAATTTTTCGGACACGAAAGAGGTGCTTTTACCGGCGCGCAAACGCTGCGCATCGGTCGCTTTGAACAGGCGCACGGCGGCACGCTTTTCTTGGATGAAATCGGCGACATGCCGATTGATCTGCAAACGCGCTTGTTGCGCGTGCTTTCCGACGGCGAGTTTTACCGCGTGGGCGGAAGACAACCGATTCAGGTCAACGTTCGGGTGATTGCGGCAACGCATCAAGACTTGGAAAAGTTGGTCGAAACCAAACAATTCAGAGAAGATTTGTTTCATCGCTTAAACGTGATTCGATTGCGCCTGCCGCCCTTGGCGGAGCGTCCCGAAGACATCCCTCTTTTGGCGCGCCACTTTTTGGAAAAAAGCGCGAAGGCGCTACAGGTCGAAACCAAAACCCTATCCGACGAAGCGCAAAAAGTTGTTCAATCGTTGCCTTTTCCCGGCAACGTGCGGCAGTTGGAAAATTTATGTCATTGGTTGACGGTGATGGTTGCGGCGTCGGTCATCGAACCCTCCGATCTTCCCGATGACGTGAAAAAAGCACGGCGGGCAGACGCGGATCACTCGGATTGGCGCGCGGGGCTGGAGCGGGAAATCGACAAGCAGATTACCGCGACCCCCGGCATGGCGCATGAAAAAATCAGCGCGATGATCGAAGCGATGATCATCCGACGCGCGCTTTTGGCCTCCGGCGGCAACCGCATCAAAGCCGCACAGCTTTTGGGCATCGGACGCAACACCCTGACCCGAAAAATTCAGGATTACGGGATTGAGGTGTAGATTCGCCCAAAAGTGAAAACCTACTTTTGGGCGGTTTAAAGTTTCCAAAAAAGTACCGGCAAAGCCGGATACTTTTTTGCGTAGGGGCGAGGCTTGCCTCGCCCGAAAAACGCAAACCCCCGGCTACTTCGTAGCCACCCCCTTTCATAA
>JAIRPA010000013.1 GCA_031257235.1 Burkholderiales bacterium
AGTTTTCGTCCGCTGTTTGAGCGTTACGGCATTGAAGACGAACTCAATAAAGCCTTGGCGCGGCGCGTGGACTTAAAATCCGGCGGTTATTTAATCTTTGACGCGACGGAAGCCTTGACCTGTATCGACGTCAACACGGGCGGGTTTGTCGGCGCACGTAATTTTGCCGACACGATATTTAAAACCAATCTTGAAGCGGCGCACGCCATCGCGCGTCAATTAAGGCTTAGAAATTTGGGCGGAATCATCATCATTGATTTTATTGATATGAATGAGACCGAACATCAAGAAGCCGTGCTTGAAGAGTTAAAACGCGCCATCGAAAAAGATCACACCAAATTAAGCGTCAATGGGTTCACGCGCTTGGGCTTGGTTGAAATGACGCGCAAACGATCGCGCGAATCTTTGTTGCACATGACCTGTGAAACCTGCCCGATGTGCCACGGGCGCGGAAGTATTAAATCGCCCAAAACCGTATGTTATGAAATCTTGCGTGAGATCGAGCGCGAGGCAAGTCAGTATTCCGTGCGCGAGTTTAAAATTGTGGCGTCACAGGTGGTGATTGATCGTTTTCTTGACGAAGAATCGCAAACCTTGGTGTGGTGCGCGGATTTAATCGGCAAACCGATTTCACTGCAGGTTGAAACCTTATACACTCAAGAGCAATACGATATTATTATTATTTAACCTATCTTTTTTCATTCAACCCTACAACAAAACCCAACCGACCATGAAACGCATATTCAACGCTTTTTTATATTCATTGAGCGGCTTGTCTTTAGCCATTAGAGACGAAGCTGCTTTTCGTCAACTGCTGATGATTTCGGTCGCGGCCATGGTTGCCGTGATTTTTTTGCCGATTTCGGCGGCGGCTAAAGTCATCATCGTCTTCGCGCATTTGGTTTCTCTGGCGGTTGAGTTATTGAACACGGGAATTGAATCGGCGATTGACCGCATCAGTGAAGAACGTCACCCGCTTTCCAAAAAAGCCAAAGACTGCGGCAGTGCGGCGCAATTGGTGATGATGGTGGGTCTTCTATTGGTGTGGGTGTCCGCGCTGACGCACATCATCTAACGGGCGATGAGATTAAACGCCTCTTTAATCGCGCTTTTAGGCTTGGCGATCGTCGCCTCTTTAGCGGTTGGTCGTTTTCCGGTTTCGTTTTCGGATGTTGTGGGTGCGCTCATCCCTTCCTACGCGGAGGGTGACGATGTTGCGCGGCAAATTGTCGAAACACTTCGTTTGCCGCGTGTCTTGTTGGCGGCGTTGTGCGGGATTGCGTTGGGGCTTGCCGGCGCGGCCATGCAGGGCGTTTTTCGTAATCCCTTAGTGGGACCTGAACTCTGCGGGGTTTCTTCAGGGGCGGCGTTGGGGGGCGTGATTGCCATTTTGATCAATCTGCCCGGCGCGGCCGCCTATGGTTTTGCGTTTGTGACCGGGCTATTGGCGTTGGTGGGTGTGTTTTTGTTGGCGCAAGTCTTGGGGCGCGGCAGTTTACTTTCGTTAGTCTTGATCGGCGTCATCATCAGCTCGTTTTTGAGCGCGTGTATTGGGGTGATACAAATTCTTGCCGACCCCGCCAAAGAATTGCCGACCATGGTTTATTGGTTGATGGGCAGTTTTTCCGGCGCCACGTGGTCTGAAGTCGGCGTGGTGGCGGTCATCGTGTTGATTGCGGGGGGCGCGTTGTTGGCATTACGCTGGAGAATCAACCTTTTGTCGTTAGACGACACCGACGCGCGCGCCTTAGGCGTTTCCGTGACAACCTTACGCTGGGTGGTGATCGGATGGGTGGCGGCGCTTGTGGCGGCGCAAGTCTCGGTGGGGGGCGGCATCGGTTGGGTGGGCTTAATCGTGCCTCACGCGGCGCGGCTGATGGTGGGCGCGGAACACGGCAGATTGTTGCCGACTTCCGCGTGGTTGGGCGGCATTTATCTTGTCATCATCGACGATGTGGCAAGAGGCGTTTCTGATCAGGAAATTCCTATCGGTTTATTGACCGCTATTTTAGGCGCGCCGATTTTCGCGCTTATTCTTTGGAAAGCCACGAAATAAGCAGGTGTTTGAGTTGAAAAGCGTTCATGATTTTCTTGATCCCGCGATACTTTTTTAAAACAATTCTATTTTTCTTATGGCAACTTACGTTATCGGCGATATTCAGGGCTGTCACACCGAGCTTTGCCGGCTTTTATCGTTGATGGGTTTTTCAACCCGCAATGATGTTCTTTGGTGCGCGGGAGACTTAGTGAATCGCGGACCCGATTCCGCCAAAGTCCTGCGCGAATTGATGGCGTTGAAGTCCGCCAATGCGGTGTTGGGCAATCATGATTTTCATTTGATGATGCGCGCTTCACAATTGTTGCCGCAGAAAAAATTTGACACCTTAAACGACGTATTGACCGCAAAAGATAAAGACGACTTACTGCATTGGTTGCGCGTGCGCCCGTTGGCGGCGTGGGTGAGCGGACATTTGATTGTTCACGCGGGCGTGATTCCTCAATGGACGACAGAAGACGTATTGCGGCTGGCGCGTGAAGTGGAAGTGCCGCTTTCCTCCAACGATGAAAAAATCTTTTTTGGTTTTTTGCGCGACTTATACGGCAACGAACCGGCGCGGTGGTCGGAGCGTTTAACGGGGATTCGTCGCCTGCGCGCGATCGTCAACGTGCTCACGCGCTTGCGCTTTTGCGCGGCGGACGGCACGATGGACTTCAAAGAAACCGGCAATCTGAATAGCACACCGGCGGGCATGCGCGCGTGGTTTCTCCACGAAACAAGGAAGACGCGCCATGTGCCGATGGTGTGCGGACATTGGTCAACGTTGGGGTTGTTGCCGATGCCCAAAGTCACGATGTTGGATTCCGGTTGCCTGTGGGGAGGGATGTTGACGGCAATCCGGCTGGAAGATCACGCGGTGTTTCAGGTGCCCCAAGAAAAATAAAAGAGATCAGAGCGCCAATGCTTGAAGGGGGCGTTTTTTATTTTTGCGGGTATGGGTTAATGATTGGCTTAATGATCCAAGAAAAGGTTTTTGCGACCGAATCATCTCCGCGACGTTTTAAGACATTGTGCTTATGGCGACAAATAAGCCGTCGTCACCATCATTTGTAACAGCGCTTAGTTTTTCACTTCAATTATGCTATTCTTAACCCGCTGCACAAACCGGTACGCTTCCTTGTTTCTCTAGGTAAACGGTCGTTTTTAACCTACCCAAAGAGCAAGGATCGTACTTTTGATTAACGCGCTTTTTTAGAGGAGAAATCACCATGCGCGACGTATATTTACTGCTGTCGGACCCAAAAGTTCTCGGGGAATCACAAGATGGTAAGCATATCAATTGGATCGAAATTGAAAACTTTGATCACGCCATTCACCAAGGCGTTTCTGCCACGGCATCAACCGCGGGCGGTCATCCGATAGGTCGGGCAACCCACGATGCCATCACCATTGAAAAAGCCATTGATATGTCCAGCCCCGTCTTAAAACAATATTGCTCAGGCGGGCAGACCTTCAAAACCTCGAAATTTGAATTTTTCCGCGCGGACGGCGAAGGTCAGCGCGTCAAGTTGTACGAGATCAATCTTCGCAACGTTGTCATCACCGATATTATTTATTCGACAGGGGGTGACGGTTTAATACGCGAGCGCATTTCAATGGTATATAGCGCCATCGAGTGGAAATACACGAAACAAAAGATCGCCGGCAACCAAGAAGGCAACACCGGTGGCGCGTGGAATCTGAATAGAAACTCTACGGAATATTCCGCCTGATCGGAGAGCCAGCCATGGTGATTTTAACGGATTTAGCGAATCTTTCAGACAAGTATTTTCGTGATTGGTCGCAAGAAAAGATCGTAGATATAAACTCTACGGGAATTTTTGCGGAAAAAGAATCCGAT
>JAIRPA010000069.1 GCA_031257235.1 Burkholderiales bacterium
TGCGCTTCCAAAAGGGCGGTGGTTGTTTCGGCGGGGTTGGGGTGACGCATCTCCACATTACACCTCCGTTTGTTGCCCAATGCGGCGCACCAAAAACGCAAAAAGCGGCGCGCCCAATAATGCCGTTAAAACCCCCAAGGGAATTTCAACACTCATGGCCGTCCGCGAAAACGTGTCGACCAAAATAAGATAAGAGGCGCCTGCCAACATCACGTGCGGCAAAAAGGTTTTGTGGTCAGAGCCTAACCCCATACGAACAAGGTGCGGCACGACCAAACCCACCCACGCCACAATGCCGCTCACCGCCACGCACGCCGCGGTGATCAAACCGACCGCAAAAAGCGTCAGGCATCGCGTTTGCCGAACGTTAATTCCCAAGGCTTTGGCGTCTTCCGCGCCTAACGAGAGCGCCATTAACTGAAAACGCAATCCGTAAAGAATGACCAAACCGATGCCCACACAAGGCAGAACCAACCAAAGACGAGCGGCATTCGCGCCGGCTAACGATCCCATCAACCAAAAAACAATCGCGGGCAATTGGTTTTGCGGATCGGCGGCCAGTTTTACAATGGAAACACATGCGGCAAAAACGCCGCTGACCACCACGCCCGCCAAGACTAATAATACGGTGCCGCCGGATCGACCGGTTTGTTGCCCTGCCAACCAAAACACGGACAACAACGCGACCATACCGAAGCAAAGCGCGCCGGACACCACAGGAACACCGTCGCCCCATAACAACATGCCCAACACCCCGCCAAACGCCGCGCCCGAAGAAACGCCTAATAATTGCGGTTCGGCAAGCGGATTTCTGAATAAACTTTGCAACGCCGCGCCCGCCGCCGATAATCCCGCGCCCAAGATCGCCGCAAGCATCACGCGAGGCAGACGCACCGCTTCGACAATTTGTTGCGCGACGGGATCATCGTGGGGCAACCCCGAAAATACGCGCGAGAACAAAATAGACACCGCGTCCGCCGGAGAAATCGCGTAACGCCCCAACACCAAGCCTAATAATAGGGCGATCAATAACAACCATGAAAGCCCTGCCCACGCCCATACGCTTGGCGACACTTTCTTGCCCATGAAAAGGCGGCAAGACGGGGAATCCATCGTTTTTGAGGCGGGCATTGCGTTGCCTCCCACCGAACCGTCTTGGGCTTGACTCAAATCTTTACTCATCACGTTCATTCAACGTCAATGAGGGTTGTGGCGACAAAGGCGCGAAGAGTTCCGCATAAAGCGCGCTTTTTATATTTTTTTCTGTTTGAAGAATTTCATCAATTTCCGATTCACTGACCGAATAACGATATAAGAATTGATACGCGGCTTTGATGTGACTACGTAAGTCTCCGGTTTTATCCGCGTGTTTCGGATGCAAGACTTTAAAAAGCCATTCCGTGGCAAGCGGGGTTTCCTGACTGGGCGGATCCCAACGAAACCCTCCGCGCGGATAAAGATAAACCCTGCGCGATTTCACCGCGTTCATTTCGGCAAACCGAGGGTCGTTATAAAAAAAGTCGGGGGACAAGCCCGGCTCAAAATTATTCAATAAAACAATGTCGGGATTCCAACGCAAAAGCTGCTCAATATCCACGGTGGACGAAGGCGGCAATGCCGTCGCGGGGTTGATGCCGCCGACGCGACGAATATCGCTGTCCATGCTGGTCGATTTGCCGACCGCCATCAATGCCGCTTTCGCGCGGATTAAATAGACAACGCGCGGCTTTTCGGCATCGGGGATCGTGGCGGCAATGTCGGTGATTTCACGAACGCGCGTTCTGAACCATGAGGACAACTCGTGCGCGCGCGTGGGTTTTCCGATGACGCTTCCAATCATCTCCAACCATTCTGCCGCCAATAAACTGTCTCCGTAACGAAACCCCAAGACCGGCATCCCTAAGGCTTTAATCGGTTGGATGATGGCGTCCGAGCGATCTCCCCATTGCATCACCAAGTCAGGATGTTCACGCGCCAACGCCTCGCTGTTGGGAATGAAGTTTTCGCCGGCGACCTCCGTGGAGATATTCATCGCGTCGGGAAACATTCTGCCCAATAAACCGTCGGTTAAATCGGTTTTTGCGGCAGCGTTCATGCCGTAAATTTTTTCGGCACTGCCGTCAATCGCCATCATCATCGACGCCATCGGAATCGGGATCACGATCACGCGTCGCGCCGCTTCGTTTAAGTGAAGCGTCGCGCCGTTTTGATCGATCAAAGTGATGCCGCTTTCCCGCGTGCCGGGGAAGGAGGAGGGCGAATCGGTTTTGCTCCTCCCCGCCACCGGCACCAAAAGCCACAATAACGTCACCAAAGCAATGATGGCGAGTAAGCCCAATAGCCCGTAAGGCAATCGCTCTTTAAAGGTTCCCATTCATCAATACTCCGAAACGATTTTTAAGACAAAGTTGCGACCGGGCTCAACCAAAGGATTGGTCACATTGCGCGCAAAGGCAATATCTTCATAGACAGTCGGGTTGCGTCCGACGCGGTCAAACACGTTTTCAATGCCTGCGATGACTTTCCAGCCGCGCCACGCACTGCCGAATCGATCTAACTTCGCGCCCGCGTAAAGATCAATCATCGAATAACTGCCGCTTGTCCGCTCTTTAGAGGGATCAATGCGGGTTTTTCCTTTGTAGCCGCGCCACACGCCTTCGCCGTACCAAGTCTCGCGGTCATAGCGCAACGCCAAACGTCCGACTAAAGGCGCGATGTAATCGAGCGGAACATCGGAAGACTTATCGGTGCCGCGCGTATACGTTGCCATGTAGCGCAATTGCCATGAAGAAGCGAATTGCCAAAAGCCTTCAAGCTCGATGCCGGCAATTTCCGCTTTGCCGATATTTTTTCTTTGGAAGTTATTGGAGTCGATTCTCGTACTGACGATTAAATCGGTGTAGCGAGTGAGGTAACCGACCAAACTTCCGAAGTGTGCGTCTGAATGCCAACGTGTCCCCACCTCTAAAGATTTGCTGTATTCGGGATTAAGATCAGGCGCAGGAAGATTGTTGATGGCGCCTGCGGTGCCGGTGGTGGTCATCTCTCCGGCGGGCGCGCGAAAGCCCCGGCTCACGTTGGCGGTTAAGTCCCAAACCGGCGTGAGTTTAAATACCGCCCCCACGTTGCCGGTGACCGCCGTTCGGGTCACGCCCGGATGATCGCCAAACGCTGCCGTGATCGCCGCGTTTTCTCCTGCCGCCGGCTCTTTGCCGATGGTGGCTTTGACCCAATCAAAACGCAAAGCGCCGGACAAGGTTAAGCGTTCGGCGGTTTTCCATTCGTCCGTGACAAAAACGCCGATGTCGGTTTGTTGGCGCGTGCGATCCACCGCCCGCCACGGACGATGCGTGGTCACGCCGGTGGCGTTGTTGGTGACATCGTCTTCTTGTCGCCGCCCTTTGTTGCGTTCGTGGAGAAAGTCTGCGCCATAACCGATTAAATGATCACCGACGTTTTTTAATGCCGTTAAATGCCCGCCCCACACCAGCGGGGTATAGACTTTTAAATGAACGTTGGCGGTTGAAGCCGGCGACGTTCGGTTGGTTTGATAAATGTCGGTCTCAAAGTGACGGCGATACACGCTGACATCTAACGTATCCGCGAACACGCCGTAATTTTTCCCCTGATAGCCCAATCTTAAATACTGCTCCACAATCGGTTCTTCGCGTAACAATCTTTTCGGATACCCCGGCGCCGCGCCCAATCCGCCCGCGCGTTCGGTATCGACATGTTGATAACGTCCCGAAAGCTCATAGCGCGACTGATGCGCGGAGTCTTTCGGCGAATAGCCGACATTAAAATCCAAACCATAGCTTTGATAACGGCTGTGTTCCGCGCGCCCTAAAGGGGTATCAAAATCTTCGGCGGTGCGCCCCGATAATCCGATCAAAAGATCAAACCCGTTGCCGCCGCCTTCCAATTCCGCGCGCGCGCCGACCATGTTGTTGTTGGAAGCGATCCCCAACGAGCGCAAATGCGGCGTTAATTCAAAGTCGCGATTAGGATCAATTTTTGCGCGGCGGGTGACGATATTCACCACGCCGTTCATGGCGTCCGAACCATAAAGTGCGGACGCCGCGCCACGGATCACCTCGACGCGCTCCACCCCATCCGCGTCGAACATGTTGAACTCCAGCGTGCTACGCCCCAAATAACGGTCGCCATCCACCGTCAAAATAGAACGCTGTGAGTTGGAATTAAAGCCTCGCATCACAATTTGACCGCCTAATCCGCCGGAGCGGGAAAATTGGATGCCCGGCGTTTCCGCCAACACACTTTGCAGACCGGACGCCGCAGGACGCTCAGAAAGCGTTGCGGCATCAACTAAAGACACCGAGCGCGGCGAGTCTTCCACCGCTCCACCCGTGCGGGTGGCAGTGACTTCGACCTCACGCAGTTCCTTTTCTTCGCCCATGACATCGTTTAAGTCTGCCGCGAAGGAAGGAAGTCCGCCTAAAGTCATAAAAACACCGGAAACAACGACGTAAATCGTTTTTTGCCGTGCTTTTCCGTGTTTTTCTAAATGACGGGGGGGCAATGTAAGCATTATTAACTTTCTTTTGTTGTTGAGAATGATTATCATTATAGAAAACCATTTTTTAAATAGAAAATGACTTTTCTCAAGATTACCGAGGGTGCCTCGCACGCGTTTTTGAAGCGTTTGCGGGCGCACGCCATCTTCAAAGACGCGCCGGATGACGCGTTGTTGCCGTTGTTACAAATGAGCTTGGTGCGGCGCGTTCCCTGTGCCGCTTTTATTTGTCGGGAAAACGACTGTGTTGATTTCTGGTGGTTGCTTTTGGAAGGCGAGCTGGAATTGGTGCGTCACGGCACGGACGGCGAGGAACGCCTCTTCGGGCGCGTGGTTGCCGGCCAGCTGGTCGCGCCGATCTTAACGTTTGCGCCGCGCGGAAAAACGCCGGTGGGGTATCGCGCGCGGGGCGATTCGGTGGTTTTGCAAATGCGGCGTCAGGATTTGCGCAGGCTTTGCGAAGAGATTCCCAAAGTCGCAGTGGCGTTATTGGAAATGGCAAGCGGCAATTTGATTCGTCGCTTTGAAGAAATCGAATTTTTGACACGCGGCAGTGCGGCACAACGCTTGGCGGCATGGCTCTTACGCGAGCGTGAAGCACAGGGCGAAAAAATAGAGTTGCCGATGAATCAACGACAATTGGCGGTGTCGTTGGGAATACGTCCCGAAACCCTAAACCGTCTTTTTGCCGATTGGCAAAAATTGGGGTATCTGGAAGGACGCAGGCTTTGCTGGAAAATCGCCCGCCCGCAGGCACTGGCGGCAATGTAGGGGGGTAACGCCCAAAAGTAAACCCCTACTTTTGGGCGGAAAAAATTTCCAAAAAATCGCGGGGGAACCCCGACGATTTTTTGCAGGAACGGCGGTGTGGATTCTGCGTTTCAGGGATCAGTTCGATCCTGAAAATTTGTTGACTTCTGTTCGTCAAAAGTCAACGAAATGGGCAAATTTGTTGACTTTCACTTGCCAAAAGTCAACGAAATAGGTAAATTCGTTGACATTGGAGGGGAATATGGCCGATTTTCAAATTGGAAGAAACATCAAGCAGGCAAGTGGTTACACGGCGTTTATTCCTGAAAAATTCCCGCCGGTCAAAAAAATCGACTTCCCGAAAAAAACGATTGCCGCTCACACGGAGGCGATCAGATTACTCGGAAAGTTGGATGGAATTTCACAGCTCTTACCCGACAAAAATCTGTTTTTGATGATGTTTGTCAGAAAAGACGCCTCAAACTCAAGCCAAATTGAGGGGACAAATGCAACGATGATGGATTTGATTGAGTCGCAAAATGTCGAACCGGGAAACAATCTGCCGGACGATGTGGATGACATTCTGCACTACATTGAAGCCTTAGACTATGGGATGAAAAGAGCAGAAAACTTCCCTTTTTCGTTGCGTTTTATTAGAGAACTGCATGAAAAACTGATGAAAAATGCGAGGGCAACACATTTTTCTTATCCGGGAGAATTTAGAAATTCACAGAATTGGATTGGCGGAACGCGCGTTGATAACGCAAGATTTGTTCCGCCGCCACCTCACGAAATGCAAAAAGCACTTGATGACTTTGAAAAGTTCATGGTTGGCGACGACACTTATTTGCCTGTAATCAAAGCAGGATTGTTACACGCACAATTCGAGACGATTCATCCGTTCAGTGATGGCAACGGTCGAACAGGAAGAATGTTAATCACCATGTTTTTGTGGCATCAGAAGTTATTGGAAATGCCCGTTTTGTGTTTGTCGTCGTATTTTAAAAAGTTCCGGAATCTGTATTACGAAAGATTAAACGGCTATCACAACGGAGATGTATTGTCGTGGATTGATTTTTTCATCGACGGAGTTATCAGCACATCCGAATCCGCAATAAAAACGTGCGCCGGTATCGCAAAGATCAGAGATAGAGACATACTCAAAATTCAAACGTTGGGAAAAAAACCGGCAGAAACCGCAGCAAAGGTGATTACAAATCTCTACAAGATGCCGATTGTCGGCATCGCCGACATCGTAAAGTGGACAGGACTTACAAAACAAGGCGGATACGATACAGTCGAGCGGTTTGTTGATATCGGGATATTAAAACCTATGAAAACAGGCGCTACCGTTTATGGACAAAAATGGTTTTACGCAGATTATCTCGATCTATTTATAGCGGACGAATATTCGTCTGGGGGGCTCAGCGATTTTTTGTAGGAACAGCGAAAAAACCGGATTGCGGATCAAGCCCGCTTGTGACGCGCACTGATCCCTGATTCCTGACCTC
Source organism: Burkholderiales bacterium (assembly GCA_031257235.1). Taxonomy (GTDB): domain Bacteria; phylum Pseudomonadota; class Gammaproteobacteria; order Burkholderiales; family Casimicrobiaceae; genus UBA931. The sequence continues at coordinate 6,796 of JAIRPA010000069.1, forward strand.
TGATTCCTGACCTCTGATTCCTGATCCCCGATCCCTGAAACTCAGAATCCATGCCGCTTTTTCTACAAAAAAGTATCCGGCTTCGCCGGTACTTTTTTGGAAACTTCAAACCGGCAAAAAGTAGGTTTTTACTTTTTGCCGCCCCTCCCTGACTCCAACCCCCAAAAATAAAAGTAGAATGTTTCCTTTACTTTTTGACCTAAAAAACAACAAAACCTCATTTTGGAGATGCCATGACGAAAATTGCCATTCACACCCCCGCCGCCCCTGCCGCCATCGGACCTTATTCGCAAGCCATCAAAGCCGGCAACACGGTTTATCTTTCCGGGCAATTGGGCTTGATCCCCGAAACGGGCACCTTGCCGGAGGGGATTACCGCGCAAACAAAACAAGCGTTTGACAACATCGCGGCGATTGCCCAAGAGGCGGGCGGCTCCATGAACCACATCGTCAAAGTCACCATCCTGTTGGCCGACCTTGCGGATTTTGCGAAGGTCAACGCCATCATGGAATCGCGCTTTGAAAAGCCTTATCCCGCACGCGCCACGTATCAGGTGGCCGCGTTGCCCAAAGCCGCATTGGTTGAAATCGAAGCTGTCTTGGTTTTGCCGTGAGGGTTGGTCAAAAACGCTTTCTATTGAACGGATAAGACTTCCCAAAAAAAGACGACGGGCGTGATTTGCCGTCACCCAACCCGTGATGATTTTTGGGAAGCGGACACCTTTTTTTACCTGTGACCACCCGCCATTCACCCGTGCCCATGCCCCATTCCAAAGACGCCAAAAGTCAACCTGTCAAACCCGCCAAAGACACTGCGCGCGATACGCTTGCCACCAAGTTGGCGCGGCTTGCCATTCAGAAAGAATCTGACTTAACCTTGCATCTGCCGATGCGTTATGAGGATCATACAAAAGCCACACCGATGACCTCGCTTGTGGCGGGACAACACGCCGTGGTTGAGGGCAACGTCACCGCAAGCGAGGTGCAATACAAACCGCGTCGTCAATGGATTTGCGTGATCGAAGATGAACAAAAACCGTTGATGCTTCGGTTTTTTACGTATTATCCGAACCAACAAAAAGCGTTGGCGATCGGCAAGCGCGTTCGCGCCATTGGTGAAGTTCGGGAAGGATACTATGGGCTTGAGATGGTGCATCCGATGGTCACGGTATTGAGTAGCACCGCGCCCCCTTCGTTGCCCGAAAAGCTAACGCCGGTCTATCCGACCACCGCGGGTTTGTCGCAACAAACGCTGATCAAACGTATTCAAAAAGCCCTTCTGGATGAATCTTTAATTCAAGACGAATTGCCGGAGGTTTTTCGTGTGCAGGAAAAACTATGGGGCTGGAAAGACGCGCTTTTATTTTTACACGCGCCGCCGTCTTTGTCTCAAGAGGAATACCGCTCTTTATTGGAAGGCACTCATCCGGCCGCCACGCGCGTCAAGTTTGACGAATTATTGACCCAACAGTTATCACTCAAACTTCATCGAAAAAACCGCGCGCGATTTCAAGCCTTCCCGTTCAAAGGAACGAATACTTTGGTGACGCCGTTTTTAGAAAGTCTTCCTTTTTCTCTAACGGCAGCGCAAAAGCGCGTGTGGTCGGAAATCGACGAAGATTTAAAACGCGCTCTTCCGATGAATCGTTTGTTGGAAGGCGATGTCGGGTCGGGCAAAACCGTGATTGCCGCGCTTGCCGCCTTGCGCGCGATTGAAGAAAAAAAACAGGTCGCGTTGATGGCGCCCACCGAGATTCTTGCCGAACAACACTATCGAAAACTTTCCGCGTGGCTTGCCCGCCTCAACGTGCGTGTTGTCTGGTTGACCGGCTCTCTTTCCGTTGCCGAGCGCAACGAAGCCCAAAAACACTTGGCAAGCGGTGAACCGATGTTGGTCATCGGAACGCACGCGCTTTTTCAAGAACAGGTGAGTCTTCCCAACTTGGGTTTGGCGATTGTGGACGAACAGCATCGCTTTGGTGTCGTTCAAAGATTGGCGTTGCGCAATAAAGGCAAAGGAAAAAACGACTCTGCCCCCTCCGATCCACACGTGGTTCATCAACTGATGATGAGCGCGACACCGATTCCGCGCACGCTTGCGATGAGTTTTTACGCAGACTTGGATGTCTCGGTGATTGATGAACGTCCGGCAGGGCGCGGCAACATCGTCACGCATCTGGTGAATCAATCGCGGCGTGAAGTCATCATCGAACGCATCGGCACGGAATGCGCGGCAGGCGCGCAAGCCTATTGGGTGTGTCCGTTGGTTGAAGAATCCGAACATTTAAGTTTGGTGGCGGCAGAAACGCTGTTTGGCGAACTTTCCGCCATTTATAACGGCAATACCAAAATCGCCGACAAAACCATGCCGCGTCTTCACGTAGGACTTTTGCACGGCAAACTCAAACCCGCCGAAAAAACCGCCACGATGGAAGCGTTTCTTCAAAACAAAATACAAGTGTTGGTGGCCACCACCGTCATTGAAGTGGGCGTGGATGTGGCTAACGCGCGGCTGATGGTCATTGAACACGCCGAACGTTTTGGTTTGGCGCAGCTGCACCAACTGCGCGGGCGCGTGGGGCGCGGCAAAGAGGAAAGCCGTTGCTTTTTGTTGTATGAAACACCGCTATCTTTAAATGCAAAAGCGCGGTTAAAAGCCGTGTACGAAAACAACGACGGCTTTATGCTTGCACGAGAAGACTTAAAACAAAGAGGTCCCGGGGAATTTTTAGGCGCGCGGCAATCGGGGTTGCCGATGTTGCGTTACGCCGACCCTGAACGAGACGAGGCTGTCTTGTGGCGCGCGCGTTATGTTGCCGATCAACTTTTAGAAATGCCCACCGGCGAGACGATTGCCGCGGCGTTGATTTCTCGTTGGTTAGGCAACTCTGCCGCATTTTTTGATGTGTAGTCGCGGAGATGAAAAAAACGCAATCTTCAAAAATGAAGCGTGTCGTGATCCAAGGCGCGCTTTTATTGTTGGTGGTGTTCCTCCTTTATTGGGGCTGGATTTTCGCGCGCGTCGTTTGGTGGAATTACGTGAATCCTTCCGAAACGGCGTTCATGTCCGAGCGGCTTGACATCATGCGCAAAACCCGCCCCCAAGCCACCTTGAAGTATCGTTGGGTGGATTACGAAAACATTTCGATCTCGTTGAAACGCGCGGTGGTTGCCGCCGAAGATGATCGCTTTGTCGATCACGGCGGGTTTGATTGGGAAAACATCGGGCGTGCCTTAGAAAAGAATTTAAATCAAGGACGCGCCGTGTCGGGCGGCTCAACGATCAGCCAACAGCTCGCCAAAAACCTCTTTTTATCCTCCGAGAAATCCATGACCCGCAAAGCGCGCGAAGCCATCATCACGGTGATGATCGAAACGGTTTGGAGCAAAAAGCGCATTTTGGAAGTGTATTTAAACGTGGCCGAATGGGGAGACGGCGTTTTCGGCGCGGAAGCGGCGGCGAATCGCTATTACGGCATTTCGGCGTCGCGCTTGAATGCGGATCAAGCCGTGCGGTTGGCGGTGATGTTGCCCAATCCGCGACGCTATGAGCGCCAATATCCGCCGGCGTTGGCGCGTCACGCCGACAGCGTCAAAGCGCGAATGGGAAGATCGCATGTTCCGTAAAAACATACGCCCAAAAGTAAAAACCCTACACTCGCGGGTCCGGCAAAAAGTAAAAACCTACTTTTTGCCGGTTTGAATTTTCCAAAAAAGGACAGGCAAAGCCTGATCCTTTTTTGTAGGAAAGGCGATAAAACCGGATTGCGGGTCGGAGCCCGCAATGACGAGGTGAGAGATGGTCGCCAAATTCGATACACCGCGTTTGAGGCAAGCCCCCTTTATGAAAGGGGGTGGCAGGCGAAGCCTGACGGGGGTTTGCGTTTTTCGGGCGAGGCAAGCCTCGCCCCTACGCAAAAAAGTATCCGGCTTTGCCGGTGCTTTTTGGGTAACTTCAACCGGCAAAAAGTACTAGTTTTTGCCGAACCCTCTGATCCCTGACCTCTGATTCCTGATTACCCCTGCCGCCGCATCGAATCAAAGAAGTCCGCGTTATTTTTGCTGGCGCGGATTTTATCGAGTAAGAATTCCGCGGCGTCTAAATCGTCCATCGGATAAAGCACTTTGCGCAGTATCCATGTTTTCTGGAGTACGTCCGGAGACAACAATAATTCTTCGCGGCGCGTGCCGGAGCGATTCACGTTGATTGCGGGGTAAATCCGTTTTTCGGTCATCCTGCGCTCTAAGTGAATTTCCATGTTGCCTGTGCCTTTGAACTCTTCGTAGATCACGTCGTCCATGCGGCTGCCCGTGTCGATCAACGCCGTAGCAATAATGGTGAGTGAGCCGCCTTCTTCCACGTTTCTTGCCGCGCCAAAAAAGCGTTTCGGGCGTTGAAGCGCGTTGGCGTCCACGCCGCCGGTCAACACTTTGCCGGAAGTCGGCACCACCGTGTTGTACGCGCGCGCAAGGCGGGTAATGGAATCCAGCAAGATAACCACATCGCGTTTGTGTTCGACCAGACGTTTGGCTTTTTCGATCACCATTTCGGCAACTTGAACGTGACGCGCCGCCGGTTCATCAAACGTGGACGCGATGACTTCACCGCGCACGGTGCGGGTCATGTCGGTCACTTCTTCGGGGCGTTCGTCAATCAAAAGCACCATCAAAGTGACTTCAGGATGATTGGCCGCAATCGCGTGCGCGATGTGTTGCAACATCACCGTTTTGCCGGACTTGGGCGAGGCGACCAAAAGCCCGCGTTGCCCTTTGCCGATCGGGGCGATGATGTCGATTAACCTGCCGGTGATGTTTTCTTCGGCTTTGATGTCGCGTTCGAGGACTAATTGCTTATCGGGGAAAAGAGGGGTTAAGTTTTCAAAGAGGATTTTGCCTTTGGCGTTTTCGGGGGATTCGCCGTTGATTTGATCCACTTTAATCAGTGCAAAATAACGTTCGCCTTCTTTCGGGGTTCTGATTTCGCCTTCGATCGTATCGCCGGTGTGTAAATTAAATCGCCGAATCTGTGAGGGAGAAATATAAAGATCGTCCGTGCCGGCAAGGTAAGAGGTTTCCGGAGATCGCAGAAAACCGAAGCCGTCCGGCAGAACTTCCAAAACGCCGTCGCCAAAAATGCTTTCGCCGCGTTTGGCGTGCGTTTTGAGCAAAGTAAAGATCAGATCGTGCTTGCGCAAACGGTTGGCACCCTCGATGCCCATTGCATTTGCCATGTCAACAAGCTCGGTCACATGGAGGTTTTTAAGATCAGAAAGACGCATAAAATCTGTGAGCGCCTCCCCAAAAAAGGGTTTCGCGCTCTTTGAATGATTAAACGGAAATCGGAAATCAGGAGGTGTGCATTGTGTGAACGCCGCGGATTTCCGGTCAGAGGATCAAAAGATCAAAACGGCGCCGAAACCGGCGACCGTGCGATAAATTAACGTTTCTACAGGTGGCTGTCAAGAAAAGTTTTAAGTCTGCCCATCGGGACGGCGCCTTGTTGCTGTGCAACAACTTCCCCCCCTTTGAACAACATCAGCGTGGGCATCGCGCGGATGCCGTAGCGGTTGGTGGCCTCCGGGTTGGCATCGACATCAATTTTGACGATGGCGCATTTGCCCGAATACTCTTGCGTCAATGTTTCCAAAACCGGTGCGAGCATTTTGCACGGACCGCACCATGTTGCCGAAAAATCCACCAACACAGGAATGGGAGAACTCAACACCTCATCCTGAAAATTGCCGTCGGTAATTTCTTTCATGTTTAACTCCGAATAAACTAACAAGGAATGCTGTGAAACAGCAAAACGTTTGCTAGAATACCGCAATTTAACGCTTGCGAGTGAATAATCATGGCGTATGTTGTGACCGAAAATTGTATCCGTTGTAAATTTACGGACTGTGTTGACGTTTGTCCGGTGGACGCCTTCCGCGAAGGCGCGAATATGCTGGTCATTGACCCGGACGAGTGTATCGACTGCACCCTTTGTGTTTCCGAGTGTCCGGTCGAAGCCATTTTCCCCGAAGACGACGTGCCGGCAGGGCAGGAATCATTCGTTGAAATCAACGCCCGTCTCTCCAAAACATGGCCGCCGATTATCGAGAAAAAGTCGGCATTGCCCGAAGCCGATCAGTGGCGCGAAGTCCCCGGCAAGGCACAGTATTTAGAAGAATAAGTCGCCTTTCCCACAAAAAAAAGCATCCGGCTTTGCCGGTGTTTTTTTGCCGAACCCGCGGAACACAGTTCGCCCTTACGCAAAAAAGGATCAGGCTCTGCCTGTCCTTTTTTGGAAATTCCAACCGGCAAAAAGTAGGGGTTTACTTTTTGCCGAACCCGCGAGTGTAGGGGTTTACTTTTTGCCGAACGCTACCTTCCCACCACCACCGTCAAAGAAACGCCGGGGGGCACGGCAAACGATTCACTCATCGTGTCGCTTTGGGTGGTTTTGCGCGTCAAAGGATAAAACGCGAAACTTTCCAATTGCGCCGGCGGCGTTTTGGGCAGTCTTAAACTTTCCCGATAATTTTCGCCGTTGATCTCCGGCAAATGACCGTCAATCTCGTCTCTTTCGGGAAACCCGTATTTATCGGGAGACCCTGACGCGGGGAGAAGGGCGATGTTAGCGCCCCATCGCTGAACGTGTCGCGCAAAATCTTCCGTATCATCGTGTGCGGCTTCTTTTAAGAGGGTGTTTAAGCGTTCCAGCGGATCGGCGCGGCTTTGATCGACAAAGAGACGACGGAAAAAACCAATGCCGTGTCTGCGCAATAAGTAAGCGCCAAAACTTCCGGTGGCATCGTATCCGTAGTAAGGCGATCGAACACAGTTTTTCCCGAAGGAAATCAAGCCGCACCCAAAATCGTCGACGCCGTACCAAAGCCAATTTTTATGATAGTTATCACGAATCGGGTGATAACGCGCATCCACCTTTTGGGCCACAATGTCTTCCATCATCATCGCCGGCAACTCTTGAAAAAATTCACGATACGAAGAGCTATCAACCTCGTCATTTCTGTTCAATACGTTGCGTTGATAAAATTCGACCATGTGGGTCATCTCATGCGCAATGGTATCCAACATCAGCAACGTGCCGGTCGCGTTGGGGCTGATCGAATAGCCGCTCGACGACAAATAAAAGGTTTCGGTATCCAAAAAAAGAGCAAGCGCTTCGTTGCTGTCGCTCATCGTCTCTTTGGTGAATTGGTTTTTGCTCCAGTAATAACCCAAAAGCCCCATGCCGCGACGGTTTTTGTCAAAGTTCACCAACACCAATGCTAAAGGTTGATCTTCGTCGATTAAACTTTTGGCGAACTGATGCGCGCCCCATGATGCTCCGGCAAGCTCAATCACCGTCGGATAAATCACCTCTTTGACCGTATCGACGATCTTGTCGAGCATGGCATCGGACATTTTATCGTCGCCGAATTCGTCGGGTTCGACCCAAATTTGAATGGCGCGATCGCCGGACGAAAACAAACGTTTTAATACCGTCCGACGTTCTTCGATTTTGCTGTTGACGTTCACATTCCACACACGCTCATCGCCTATCGCGGGGGCTCTTGCCGCACGCAATAACTTTGATTTGGGTCGGGTCAATGTGATCTCCGCATTTTGCAAATAAGGGGTAGGGTCGAACAATCGCACCGCGTCAGGGATTGCGTTGACCGCCGCGCCGCGCAGGGGTTCGCGGTCGACTTCAGTCAAAAATAGGTCATCGCCCGCGTCCGTGAGAACATCGGAAGTTTTTGTCTCATCAACGGGAGAGTCGGTCGCGGTAGGCGAGACAAACGGTAAGGCTATCGTGTTATTTTCGGTTTCGTTCGTATAAATGATCGTGACGGTTTTGTTGCGGATGTTCGACAACGTGACGCTTACATCCCGCGTGATCTCGGAATCGTTTTTATAACGCCAAATACCGATGCCGGTGCCGCCGTAATCCGTCGTGTTGACGGCGCCGCAATAAGCACCTTGGCAATCGGGCGCAAGACGCTCACCGGCAGCCAACGTCACCGGTTCATCAACATCACGACTCTCATCACCACACCCTGCCAACCACAAAGATAAAGACGACAAACCGACGAGCCAAAGCCCGCGGCAAAAAGCATAGCTAGTCATGTTCAAGGGGGAAAGGTTTGAACAGCTTTAAGGCTACTCCTAAATTCAAAGCCCTTCACAGGTTTGCGACGGGTTTTTTGTAAAAACATATATTTCCGTTGCGTTACCGTTTCGGATTCAGAAGTCAGGGTTTCAGGATTCAGAGGTCAGGGATCAGAGGATTCGCCCAAAAGTAAAAACCTACACTCGCGGGTTCGGCAAAAAGTAAACCCCTACTTTTTGCCGGTTAAAAATTACCAAAAAAGTACCGGCGAAGCCGGATACTTTTTTGTAGGAAAGGCGAATGATGCAAACCCCCGACTGCTTTGCAGTCACCCCCTTTTATAACGGGGGCTGGATTCTGCGACTTCGCTTCGCTACGCGCTTAAATGACGAGCTCTGATCCCTGATCCCTGATTCCTGATACCTGATTTCCGTCTTGCCCAATATTCCTATCGGTGATATGTTTTGCACTTATAAAAAACACCTTTTCTTTCCAAAATCACCATGACCTCTATTTTTCGTGTTCGCGCGTTGTGCTTCATGGCGCTGATGTCGCTTTTGGCTTTTTCCTTACTCGGATGCGGTATCAAAGGCCCTTTGTCTCCCCCTAAAAAACAAGAAACCGCGCATCAAACACAAACGTTTTCTTATGATGTTTTTGAGCGTGATTCTTTTTTAGGGTATGAGTCTTTTGCAAAACATCCCTTGTCGCCACATCGTCTTTTATCTTGTCTTACGGAGGCGGCATGATGTTTGCTGAATATAAAAACGACTCGCTTTACATCGAAAAGGTCGCGTTTGCCGACATTGCGCGGCAATTCGGAACGCCGTGTTACGTCTATTCCCGCGCGGCTTTATTGGAGAGCGCCCGCGAATTTATGGAGGCGTTTCCCGACGCGCTTCTTTGCTACGCCGTCAAAGCAAACGGCAATCTTGCCGTTTTGGAGACGTTTGCAAAATTAGGTTGCGGGTTTGATATTGTGTCGGGCGGCGAGTTGGCGCGCGTGATTGCCGCGGGCGGAACGCCTTCCAAAATTGTTTATTCGGGCGTCGGAAAAACGGCAGAAGAAATTGAGTGCGCGTTAAATGCCGGCATTTTATGTTTCAACGTGGAGTCTTTCTCCGAGTTGGATTTGATTGCCGCCGTGGCGGAAAAACTCAAGCTCATGGCGCCGGTGAGTTTTCGCGTGAATCCCGATGTTGATCCGAAAACGCATCCTTATATTTCGACCGGTCTTAAAGAAAATAAGTTTGGCATCCCGATTGAAGCCTGTCTTGACGCGTATCGTCGCGCGGCGGCACTGCCTTACATTCGCGTGATCGGGATTGACATGCACATCGGTTCGCAATTGACGGCGATCGCGCCTTTTGCCGATGCCGTGCAAAAATTACTGCCGGTGATTGACGCGTTGAACCGTGAAGGCATCTCGCTTCATCACATTGATTTGGGTGGCGGCATCGGGGTGACTTACCGCGACGAGACCGTTCCGCCTTTAAAAGAATGGGCGGCGGCGGCTCAACGTATTTTGGGCAATCGCGCCGAACGGTTGATTGTTGAACCGGGGCGGCGCATGGTGGCGCGCGCGGGGTTTTTGTTATCGCGCGTGATTCATTTAAAGCCGGGGTCGCCTCATCAGTTTGCGATTGTTGATGCCGCGATGAATGATCTCATGCGTCCCGCGCTTTATGAGGCGTGGCATCCTGTTTTGCCGGTCGTCCAACATCACGACGTGCCCAAAACCCACTGGAACATTGTCGGTCCCGTCTGTGAAACGGCAGACTTTCTTGCCAAAGATCGCGCGCTTTCGTTGAAGCAAAATGATTGGATTGCGGTGGGCGTGGCGGGGGCTTATGGTTCTTCGATGAGCTCAAATTACAACGCAAGACCTCGCGCCGCAGAGGTGATGGTCGATGGTGATCGCGCGTATTTGATTCGCAAACGGGAGACGATAGAATCCTTATTCGCGAATGAAACCGGTTTGATTTTATAATTTTTCTATGGGGCGGCTTGTGTTTTTGGTGTGCGAAAATCACAACATTATTCTTATTTCTATAAATTATCATTGATAAAAAGTTGCAATTTATCTTGATACGGTTAGAATGCGCGCAGTGGCATCGTTTTTTTATCAAAGATAATTTTAAAAACGCAGCGCCACAATGTGGTTGATTCAGTAACTCAGACAGGAGAAGAGAAATGGCTGAACTAGCATTTGGTTGGGGTGCATCCGCACCGAAAAAGTCGGCAAAAAAAGCCGCGAAGAAATCGGCAAAGAAAGTAGCGAAGAAATCCGCGAAAAAGTCCGTCAAAAAAGCGGCAAAGAAAGTTGCTAAGAAGTCCGTAAGAAAAGTCGCCAAAAAATCGGCGAAAAAGACGGTCAAAAAAGTAGCTAAGAAATCCGCAAAGAAGACGGTCAAAAAAGCCGCTAAGAAAACAGCTAAAAGACCTGCGAAGAAAGTTGCCAAGAAAGGCGCCAAAAAAGTAGCGAAGAAATCCGCGAAGAAACCGGCAAAGAAAGCAACCAAGAAAGTCGCAAGAAAAGTCGCAAAAAGGAAATAACCGTTCAATAAACGGCAGTAAAAAGGGCAACGCATGTTGCCCTTTTTTTTGGGGCGGCGGCAAAAAGTAAACCCCTACTTTTTGCCGGTAAGGATTACCAAAAAATCGCGGGGAGACCCCGACGATTTTTTGCAGAAAAGGCGGCGGCGGGCAATCGAAACTTTTTTGATCCCTGATTACTGACCTCTGATCCCTGAAACGCAGAATCCACACGCCGCGAAGCGGCGTCATTGCGGGCTCGACCCGCAATCCGGTTTTATCGCATTTCCTACAAAAAAGGATCAGGCTTTGCCTGTCCTTTTTTGCAAATACAAACCGCCCAAAAGTAGGTTTTTACTTTTGGGCGAATTTCGCCGCTCCTCCCCTCACGGTTGAACATAAACCGTGACTGCGGTACATTACTGCGTCTTTCGCATTTGAGCGCCACAATTATGACCGGTCTAAATTCCTTACCTTTCACCAAAATGCACGGCTTGGGCAACGATTTTATCTTGCTCAACGGCTTTACCGAACCTCTAACGCTTTCAACCGAGCTTATCCGAAAATTAGCGCATCGAAGATTGGGCATCGGTTGCGATCAGTTGATCGTGGTCGAAAAACCCACAAACCGCAACGCGGACTTTTTCTACCGCATTTATAACAACGACGGCAGCGAAGCCGGGCAGTGCGGGAACGGTGCGCGGTGCTTTGCCATTTACGTGTCGACACACGGTCTGACCCCCAAAAAGAAACTTCGCCTGCAAACCTTAACTTCCGTGATTGAAACCAAGATTGAAGATAACGGCGATGTCAGCGTTGACATGGGCGCGCCGATTTTTGATCCTAAAAAAGTTCCTTTCACCGGCGGCGCCGGTGCGATTGTCGAATCCATTGACTTATTAGGGGAGTCGGTGCCGATTTCGGTGTTGTCGATGGGCAACCCGCACGCGGTACAAGTTGTGCCTAATATTCTCGAAGCGCCGGTTTCGACGCAAGGGTCTTTTTTGGAAACGCATGTGCGTTTTCCCAAAGGGGTCAACGCGGGTTACATGCAGGTCGTCAGCAAAGATCACATCCGCTTGCGGGTCTGGGAGCGCGGCGTGGACGAAGAAACGATGGCGTGTGGAACAGGTGCGTGCGCCGCGGTGGTGGCGGGCATTCGTCGCGGTTTATTGAATGATCTGGTCACGGTCGAGACCAAAGGCGGGTTTTTATCCGTCTATTGGGACAGCAGCAAACCTGATTCATCGGTGATTTTACGCGGACCTACCGTCACCTCATTTGAGGGTGTGTGGACACAACCGACTTAACGATTGATGAGATATGAATCTGATGAACCCGAATACCGTTCTTGAATTTCTGCGCGCGCATCCGAATTTTCTTGATGAAAACGGTTTGATGTTGCTTGAAAAACCCAAAGCGCAAGACCGCTCGC
>JAIRPA010000093.1 GCA_031257235.1 Burkholderiales bacterium
CTGATACCATTCAATCTTGTTTCGGTTAATCTAAATATCAAAAAAATTATGAATGATTTCATCCATACGGCAAGCCCGGATGCGCTTGCCCCGCAACAATCTTTCGCCATCTACGAAACGCAGGATAAATCCGTTTGGGTCGAGGTCAAAACCGATGGCGACACGGTTTGGCTGAATCGGCAACAGATGGCAACCTTATTCGGACGGGACGTTAAAACGATCGGCAAGCACGTTAAAAACGCCTTGGATGAGGAATTGCGCGGATTAGTGGTTGTCGCAAATTTTGCGACAACCGCTCCTCACGGCGCGATTCCGGGTAAAACGCAAACGCGGCTAACCGAACACTACAATCTGGACATGATTCTTTCGGTCGGTTTTCGCGTCAAATCTTCCGAAGGCATTCACTTTCGGCGCTGGGCAAACGCGGTCTTAAAAAAGCACCTGATCAGCGGCTTTACCTTGAACCGACAAAGATTGGCGCAGTTGAACAAAGTGGTGGAACTCATCGGGAGAAGTGAAATTGCCGAAGTGTCCGGCATTTCGGCAGTGTTGGAACGGTTTACTGCCGGGCTGACGCTCTTGGACGACTACGATCATCAATCTTTGTCAAAGCCCAAAGGGTTTGGCGCATCTTACGAGCTTGGCTATGAAGAAGCCCGCGCATTTGTGGATTCCATGAATTTTTCGGAGGCAAGCCCTCTTTTTGGACGTGAAAAAGACGAATCTTTTAAAAGCGCGTTAGGCGCGATTTATCAAACCTTCGGCGGGGAGGAACTGTATCCAACCGTCTACGAAAAATCCGCCAACCTTTTATACTTTTTGATAAAAAATCATGCGTTTGTGGACGGCAACAAACGAATTGCCGCTGCCTTGTTCGTGTATTTTTTGGGTAAAAACAACGCGCTTCTGGATAAAAACGGCAAGCCGATTATTTCAAATAACGCGCTGGCGGCCATCACTCTGATGATCGCGCTTTCAAAACCGGAGGAAAAAGAAACGATGTGCCTTTTGGTGATGAACATGCTGAATTTTGAATAGCCGTCCGTGAGTCGGCAAAAAGTAGGGGTTTACTTTTTGCCGAACCTCTGATTCCTGATCTATTTCAACTCTTTTCCGTTGAGGCGCAGGGTGCCGTTTTTATACTCAAACGCCGTTAAGAGTTTGTCTTCCTCTTGCTTAAAATAGCCGTTCATCACTAAGGGCATCACGGGGGGGAAGAGTTGGGCGACCTTCGGCGGCATGAGAAGATTGCCGGTGACGCCTAACTCAAACGAGGCTCCGGCTTCGTCGGCAAGGGTAGCAGAAGCATCCGCTTCGACTTTCCCGTCCGGCAGTTCGACGGAAAACCGGTTCAGTGAGACGGTCGGGTGATCGGGAAGAAACTTTTCCATGGTTTTGATCACCGTATCTTTCACATCGCTTTCCGCGAGCCTGTCCGATGAAGACATAAATTCATTGTAAAGCCCCACAACCTCTTCGACGACCGCAATATTCAAGGGCTTAATCGACCACGCGACGGAAAGATTGCTGATCGGAAGCATCCGGTTCGCAAGGGCGCTTCCCGTGGGTTGATCAGAGGGGCTCGTGTTTTTTTCCGACACGATGTTCTTGACGTTGAGGGTGCCGAGGATCGATAAAAATTGATTCTCAACCGGCGTTTCTAGGGCGTAACTCAATTGATCTAACCGCAACGCAAACTCTTCATCAACGATGAAGGTTTTATCAATCGTCACCGTACCGCTGGAGAGATAAGCGCTAGGCGCGGTTTTAAATATTTTTTTGGCGTCGCCGGCGACGGCAACGTCGGAAAAGCGAAGGGTAAACGTGCCTTCTTTGGGTTCGCTTGCCTGAAACTCTAAGGTGGGGACAGAAAAACGATAAGTCACTTGATTGGCGTTAGGAGTGGCTTCCGAAGTCCCGCGAAACCCTTCCCACGAAACCGAAAAGACATCATCGCTATAACGTGCCGCGGCGCTTTCATATTGAGAGCGGCTACTGCCGTCAAACCCGACTTTTGTGGATTGCGTGATAGAGGGCGGTTTGTCGCCAAACACCTGCAAGAGTTTTTCGTTTTCCTGATCCGCAAACTTTGCCTCGCTTTGGATGAAAGCCGCGCCGAATCCGTGCGCGCCCAAAAAGGGACCATGGTGAACCTTGCTTTTGAGCACGACTTCAAATTGATCAATCACGTCTTTGGGCAGGGCATCGCCAAAGTAGCCGGGAGCAAGACGAAGCGTTGCCGTATCCGTAGACGCCCAAAAACCGCGTTGATAATCGTGGGAGACGATCTCGATATAAGGCACATCCGTTTTGGCTTGCGCGTAGTATCCGTCAAAAAGAGTCTGCGCCCGATTGCCGGACTTCCACGTCGCCCCAAGAAAGAGCGCGACAAAAATAAGAAAAACACCGATACCTACAATTGCTTTTTTATATGTAACCATTATTTTGAATTCCAAAGTTTAAACTCTTGATGAATTTTAGACCTTTGCAAAACCCCTCGCTAAAAAGTCTCATTCACCGACCCGACGTGGCATCATACGCGCATTGACGTTGATTAGCCCAATTTCGTCACACCTGACATATTCTTGCAAAAAAATGACGATTCATTAGTGCGTGATTCTATCTGAAGCCATACCCCAATGCAATAAAAAAAACCGTTTATACCGTAAAACGACCGTTTGTAGCCGCTTTCTTAGCTTTTTTGACCTCAATACCCCTTGATGATCTTCTAAAAAGCAGGCTGGCACAGTACTTGCATTGTTTCAAGTGCCGCAGTTAATAAGCGGTATTCATGAAAAATCCTTTAAAAGAGAAATGAGGGCTGCGCCCCGACCTTACCGTCGGGGCGCTTTTTTTTGTGGGGAGCCCAAAAGTAAAAACCTACTACACTCGCGGGTTCGGCAAAAAGTATTACTTTTTGCCGAACCGAAACCTACTTCAACCCGCAAAACACGGCAAAGCACATGTGTTTGTGGAGTAAATCGACATGATGAAAGCCCAACATTCGCATCAAGCTCATTTGGTAAAAAAGCGAACGCGGAGAATCTTCTTTGGCAATGTTGCTCAAGACTTGTCGCATGTATTCTTCATTGCCGATGGCTTTGAGGTATTCGGCGTAACGCGCCCACGTGTAATAAGTAATGGCTTCATGTTCCTGTGCGATTAAATCAACCACCATAAAGCAGCCGTTGGGTTTGAGCACGCGATAAACTTTGGCGAACATATGCTCCCAATCGGAATCTTCGCGCAGATGATGCAATACCGAACCGGCAAGCACAATATCAAAACTTTTGCTGGGAAGCTCCACCTCGCGGATATCGCCTTGAAGGGTGGTCAGTTGGTCGGTTAATGGGGAAACGCGCTCTTTTGCCGCGTCTAACATGGGTTGACTCAAATCCACCATCGTGCAGGCGAGGTGCGGCATTTTGGAGAGCATCATCATGGTGTAGTTTCCCGCGCCGCAACCCAGGTCTAACAGAGTTTGCGCGTGAGGCACCAAACGACGCGAGGCTTCGGTGGCGATTTCCAATGATAATCGCGCATCCACAAACGTGACCTGACCGGTCTCAAGATTGCTGTAGAGTTCAACCGACTGATCGAACCGCGCGCGTATTTCTTCAACTGTTGATTTTTTCATAATAAACGCCGTTTCCTAAAAAGTTATCCCCCTTACTAACTTTCCCCATAAAGGGACATGGCATTAAAAGAGATTCATGGTTGACAAGCGATCGGCAGAACAAAGGTGTGGGGTCGTGTTCGCCTTGAATGGTTCCGACTTCAAGCATCGCGCCATGCGGATCGCGCGATAGCGCGGTGCTTGATCGTTTAAAACAGTATGATTAAAACAATATCACCCCAACGACTTTATTAAAATGTTGAGCCGAGACGTAAAGCGGCTACCACCACGATTTCCCGTACTCTTTTTTTAACCATTCCGATTCAGGGTACGAGGCTTCCAACACCCGTTTTGCGTCTTCGGATAAATCTTTCATCCCTAAGCGGTCATAACTTGCCGCCATCAAGGCGAGGGCTTCTTCGTTAGAAGGCGTTCTCGGATGATTGGTGACGGCTTTTTGCGCGCGGTTAATCGCCGCCAAATACGCGCCGCGATTAAAGTAATACCGCGCGACATGAACCTGATACATGCCCATTGCGTTGGCTAAGTATAAAAGCCGCGCTTTGCTGTCTTCAACGTAACGGCTGTTCGGGAAACGCTCGACCAATTCTTTGAAGGCGTCGAACGATTCGCGGATGGATTGAGGATCACGCTCGGATAAATCCAACTCATGGAGATAGCCGAAGATACCTTGATCTTCGCGGAAATAAACCAAGCCTTTGAGATAATAGGCATAGTCAACGCTGGGATGATTCGGGTGCAAGCGAATAAAACGCTGGCAAGCGACAATCGCCGCCTCGGTTTCGCCGGAGCGAAAATTGGCGTAAGCCGTTTCTAAGATAGCCTGTTGCGCGTAACGCCCATACGGGTAACGCGCTTCCAAGGTTTCGTATAAGCTGATGGCGCGCGTATAATTGCCCTCGGACATGGCTTCTCGCGCCGTTTGATAAATCTGTTCTGCCGACCACCCGGCTGTTTCTTCTCGGACGCTGACGCTACCGCAACCCGCAAGCGCGAAAAGCCCTGCGAATAAGAAAAGCGCGACCCACCGCGATACCGTACACTGCATGATGACTCCAACTCAAGAGATGAACGCACATTATACCCAAACAACTCCTGCGCAAAAGGATGAATTGACCTTCACGATTGCCCAAGATCATTCGGGCGAGCGGCTTGATTTGGCACTGGCAGGGCTTTTGCCGGAGCACTCCCGAAATCGTATCAAACAGTGGATTGAGTCGGGGTTTGTGCGCGTCAACCAAAAACCCGTTTTGCCTAAAACCAAAGTGTTGACCGGAGACGTGATTTGGGTGGCGCCGCCTGTCGAACCTCATGCTTTAAACCTGCCCCAAGACCACGAAATTTTCATCGTGGACGAAACCGAGGGCTATTTAATCATCGACAAACCTGCCGGGGTCACGGTGCATCCGGGTGCGGGCAATCCCGATCACACGCTTTTAAACGCGCTTTTGTTTCATCGCCCGATGCTGGCGAATCTGCCGCGCGCGGGCATTGTTCATCGTTTGGACAAAGATACCGGCGGGCTGATGGTCGTCGCCAAAACCGAAACAATGCACACGGCACTTGTGCGGGCGTTGGCCAATCGCACGGTAAAGCGCGAGTACACGGCACTCGTTTGGGGAGATTTTCCCCGAGACGCGGTGATTGAAGCGCCGATTGGTCGTCACCCGAAAGATCGCGTCAAAATGGCGGTGGTTTCTCGCGGAAAGCCCGCGCGCACGCATGTGTTTGTCCAACAAAGATGGGGGAGGGTGACGTTGATCACGTGCCGGCTGGAGACGGGGCGCACACATCAAATCCGCGTTCATTGCGCGGCAATGGGTCACCCGTTGGTGGGGGACCCGGTCTACGGGAAAACCACGGTAGTAAAAGATGCGCCCGACGCATTAAAGACATTCAAACGCCAAGCCTTGCACGCCACCCGGCTCGCGTTTTCCGATCCTGTCTCCGGCGAAAACCGCGAATGGGTGTCCCCGTTGCCGGAGGATTTTGCGGCGCTGTTAGCGTTCGCCCAAAAGTAAAACCCTACACCCTATGCCCAAAAGTAAAACCCTACTTTTGGGCGGTTGAAATTTCCAAAAAAGTACGGGCAAAGCCCGATACTTTTTTGCGGGAAAGGCGGGGTGGATTCTGCGACTTTGTCACACTGGGCGACACGATGATGAAAGTGTTTTTAATGAGTATTCTTTTGAGAAAGTTCTTTAATTTCGTTCAACGATAACCCGGTGATTTCAGCCACGTCGTCCCATGAAAAATTCTTCTTCAAAAGATTCCTCGCGATCACCTGATTGGCTTCCAGCTTACCTGCCAATTCCCCTTCCCGCCGCGCGCCCATGAGCCGATCTTCCTGATCTCTGCGCGCCATTTCCTCGTATTCGGCAATCATCCGTGCCTTTTCGTCCCCGCTTAAATGTTGGACAATGCCCCACGCCTTCGCAATCGACGACGATGTATGTGCTGCCATTTCAAATTCCTCCTTCGTTTCTGCCGCAAAAAACTTCAACCAATTCACCAACGCCGAATCTTTTGCGTTTTTCGCCTTTTCTGCTTTTTGTACCTCAAGAATATGTATTTCCGATGAATCAGGGTAAACCATTTTATTGGC
>JAIRPA010000051.1 GCA_031257235.1 Burkholderiales bacterium
TACGGCATGGTGGCGTTTGCGTCGAGCTTGGATCAGGCGGGCGTTTTTGCGCAAACGGCAAAAGATTGCGCGCTGGTTTTAGGCGAAATGGCGGGGCACGACGCGCGCGATGCCACCTCATTGTCGGAAGACCGGTACCGGCACGACTACGCCCGTCAGTTGCGCGATTTTGTTCAATCCGCGAACGCCGATCGCCCCCTTTCCAATCTCAAAATCGGGCTACCGAAAGAATATTTTGCACAAGGCGTGAACCCGCAAGTCTTAAAAGCCGTCAACGGTGCGATTGACACCTTCAAAACGCTTGGCGCGGAAATCATTGAACTATCACTGCCGAACATTGCGTATTCGGTGCCGACGTACTACGTCTTGGCGCCCGCCGAAGCCTCGTCGAATTTGTCTCGGTTTGACGGAGTGCGCTACGGACATCGCGCCAAAGACTATCAAGACTTAAACGAGATGTATCGAAAAACCCGCGCGGAGGGTTTTGGCGCGGAAGTCAAACGTCGGATTTTGGTCGGCACTTATGTGTTGTCGCACGGGTATTACGACGCCTATTATTTAAAGGCACAAAAAGTGCGCCGTCTGATTGCGGAAGATTTTGCGCGCGCCTTTGAACGGTGTGACGTGATTTTGGGGGCGACGGTGCCGGAAACCGCGCCGCGCTTAGGCGAGCAAATTAACGATCCGATCAAGATGTATTTAAACGATATTTTCACGATCAGCGCGAATTTGGCAGGCTTGCCCGCGATGTCTCTTCCCTGCGGGTTTGACGCCAACGGACTGCCGATCGGCGTCCAGCTTCAAGGCAATTATTTTTCCGAATCCCGCCTTTTGTTTGCGGCTCATTCCTTTCAACAAGCCACCGATTGGCATCGGCAACAGCCGGAGAATGGCTTCGGCAAAAAGTGATTCCTGAATCACTTTTGGGCGACCCCTTCGCAATCTATCCGCTATAATCGGCAAATTAAGCCTCATGCAAAACCTCTCCCGATGTTGCACGGGCTTTATCTTTTGTCTTTGTTTTTTTGCGAGCTATTATGAAGTCATCTTTCCGTGTTATCCCTTTCGCGCTTTTTGTGGCCTGTGCCTTTTTGTTCACCGCGTCCCCCGCGTTTGCCGCAGGGCAGGAAACCCCGTCAGGGAAAACCACACCCACCCCCACAGGGGCGGTCACCCCCCCCAAAAGTAAAGCCGGGGAGGGCGTCAAATCTTCAAGTAATACACAAGGAAGCACACCTAATGGCTTGGATCGTATCGCTTTTATTGTCAACGATGAAGCGGTGACACAGTTTGAAGTCGAGCGTCAAAAAGCGCGTGTGTTGAAACGTTTGCAAACCGCAAAAGTCACGCCGCCGCCCGCGCAGGAATTGGAGCATCAAATCATTGAGCAGATGATTACCGAAAAAGCCTTGATGCAATACGCGCGGGATTCGGGCATTCGCGCCGACGACACGACGGTGGAACGCGCCATCGCGCAGGTGGCCACGGACAACAAATTATCGACCAAAGATTTACAGGCGGCGGTGGCGCGGGAGGGCTTGACCTTTGATGAATACCGCGAAGAAATCCGCAAGCAATTGATGTTGCAACGTTTGCGTGAACGCGAGGCAGACAACCGTGTGGTGGTCACGGATGCGGAAGTGTCCAATTATCTGGCGATGGTCAAAGCGCAAACGGGAGGCGAAGCCGAATACCTCACCGCGCATATTTTGGTGGTGGTGCCGGAGCAATCTTCGCCGCAGGTCATCAATCAACGCAAAGAACGCGCCAACACGATTTTAAAACGCCTTCAAAAAGGCGAAGATTTTGCCCAAGTTGCCGCGGCGATGTCCGATGCCCAAGACGCATTAACCGGTGGCGAGCTCGGTTGGCGTACCTTGGGAAAACTTCCCGCTATTTTTGCGCAGGAAGTCGGCAAATTAAAAGACTGTCAGATTTCGCCGGTGTTGCGCAGTCCTGCCGGTTTTCATATTGTCAAAAGAATTGCCCGGCGAGACAGTAGCGCGCCCACCGTCGTCGATCAAACGCACACGCGGCACATTTTGGTGCGCGTTTCCGAAACGGTCTCTGAAGAAGAGGCACGCCAAAAAATCCAAAGACTGGAACAACGCCTCAAAGACGGCGAACCCTTTGAAACGGTGGCGCGCTTGGCATCCGAAGATTTATCCAGCAGTAAGGGCGGGGATTTGGGCTGGCTTTCCGCCGGTGACACGGTGCCGGAGTTTGAGCGCGCCATGAACGCCTTAAAGCCGGGAGAAATCTCGCCGGTGATTCGCTCGCCCTTTGGTTGGCACATCATTCAGGTGGTCGAGCGACGCCGTCAGGATGTCACCGAAGAGCGGCAGTCCGGTCAGGCTAGAATGGCGTTGGCGCAAAGAAAAGCCGAAGAGCTCTTTGACGATTTTGTCCGACAAACGCGCGACAATGCGTATGTCGAGTACAAAGCCGGGCAGTGAATCAGGGATCAGAGGTCAGGAATCAGGGTTTCGCCCAAAAGTAAAAACCTACTTTTGGGCGGTTGGGGTTACCAAAAAAGCACCGGCAAAGCCGGATACTTTTTTGTAGGAACGGCGGCGGACACACCGCGCTTCCGATCAGGGATCAGAGGTCAGGAATCAGGGGTAGGGGACGCCGCCCTCGGCGTCCCGCGTAGGAGCGAGGCTTGCCTCGCCCGTTAAAAGCGGGAAAACCGGATTGCGGGTCTGCCTGCCGCAGGCGGACTGCCCGCAATGACGAGTTAAAGGTAGCTTCTCCGCACAACTCGACACACCGCATTTGCGGCAGCGTTTCTGATCCCTGATACCTGACATCTGATCCCTGAAACGCAGAATCCAAGCCGCCGTTCCCGCAAAAAGTAATACTTTTTGCCGAATAAAAAAGCCCCCTTGATAAAGGCAGTGTTCAATTGGCATTGCTTTCTTTTATTTTTTAAGTTATAATTTCTTGAGTTCA
>JAIRPA010000052.1 GCA_031257235.1 Burkholderiales bacterium
AGTACTTTTTGGCGAACACGCGAGTGTAGGGTTTTACTTTTTGCCGCCCCCCTTAGGCCGGCGAATCGGGAATCAGATACCCCGGAATGATGCGTTTTTTGCGTGTTTCGGCAGAATCCCGCGGCAGGTGTTCGCGGACGCCATAATCGTGAACCCCGACTTTTGGCGAGCGCAAAACCTCATCTTGGGCATCGTCGCCGGAATTGCGTTTCGGCGGCATCGCGTTTTCTTTAGCCATCGCTGCCGGCAAATACGGCGAAGGCGATTGAAACGGCTCTTGGAATCGACGTTCCCGCTCGATGTTGCGCTTGTTCGCGGGCGGCAACTGATTTTTGTGACCGGCGTTAGGGTCAGAATAATCGGTCTCTGCCGGACGCGTGGAGACCTGTTCGGATCGCAGCGCGTCTTCGTCGCGCTTATCCGCGTTGCCGGCGCCCAAGTTTCTTTGCCCGATGATCTTTTTCCGATTTTCTTCCGAGAAGAGTTTGATGACGGTTTCGGGCGATTCTCCCTCCCCTAAAACGCTGGTGGCAAAAACGCTGTCTTTAAAGACCTGCCCCCAGGGGCGATTCCTGACAATTTCCGCTTCCAGCAAAATGGCGCGCCACGCCAAAAAGCCCGTCCATAAAACCCACGCGCCGCAGGGCGCCATTAAGATCACGGCAATCGTAAAAATCAACCGTTGCCATGCCGTGCGACGCTCGTTTTCTTCGCGTTGCGCCATCGCGGCTTCATTGAGCGCGGTAAAAATAATCCCCGTATCGACACGCGCCACGTTGACGGCTTTGGTCAACTGATCGTTCGTAAACCCGTTGCCCCCGATGATCAAGGGCGCGATTTTGTCCCGAAGGGTGATCCATTGAGGCTGGATGGATTCAATTTTTGCCAGCGCGCGTTCGGAGCTTAATTTGGAGATGGTGATGGTTTTTCCGTCGTATTTCTCGATTTTCCCGCCTTTGATCAGGACATTTTGGGTGTTTTCAAAGACATCGACGGCGAGCTTTAACTCATCGGTGAAGGCGTCGGTGCGGTATTGATTGGCGCGCGCGTCAGAGATCGCAAAAAGCGTTTTGGCAATCCGTTGCGAAAAAAGCGCCTGACGGTCAAGCAGGGACGCCGCGTCTGCTTGCGGTGTCGAAAGAATCATCGTTGCCATGGCAAGGCAACCGACCAAGGTCAGCACCAGCCCTACCGCGATCAGTTTGACGTGGCTCGGAATGTTTCTCACCGATTCAAAAAATGAGTTCAAACCGTTGGTTTTTTTTGACGTTTCGCTTTTCATTGTGACGCAATCCTTAACTTTGGAAGAAAGCCGCATTTCCGGGACTTTTGCAAAAGGTCTTCTTTGTCTTATTTTGTAAAGTCAAGGCAAATGATACAACAGCTGAATCAAAATCTGGGATAATTTCACGCTTTGCACCAAAACCGACACCGATCGGTCTTTGTTTTAAGACAGGTCGCACTTCTTTTAAAATAGGGAGCCCTTTTATGCGTCTTTTTTTCTCTATTCTTTTTTACGGCTTAATTATGGCAATTTCTGTATCTCCGGCAGTAGCACAACACGATATTCCCGGCAACGTCGTCAAAGGGGCGTCTGTGGAAGGCGTCACGTCTTACACGCTGGCTAACGGCTTGACCGTCTTACTTTTCCCCGATGAAAGCAAACCCACCACCACGGTCAACGTCACCTATTTGGTCGGCTCACGTCACGAAAACTACGGCGAGACCGGCATGGCGCATCTTTTGGAGCACTTGATGTTCAAAGGCACCAAAACGCGCGGCAACATCTTTGAAGACTTAGGCAAGCGCGGGATGCAGTTCAACGGCACCACTTATTACGACCGCACCAATTATTTTGAAACCTTCACCGAAAGCGAAGCCTCGCTCAAATGGGCGCTTGAAATGGAAGCGGACAGAATGGTCAACGCGAACATTTGGCGTTCTGATCTGGACACCGAAATGACGGTGGTGCGCAACGAATACGAAAACGGCGAAAACAAACCCTTACGCGTTTTGTGGGGACGCCTTCAATCCGCCGCGTTTGATTGGCACAACTACGGCAATTTAACCATCGGCGCGCGTTCCGATATTGAAAACGTCGACATTGATCGTCTGCAGGCGTTTTACCGAACTTATTATCAGCCCGACAATGCCGTCTTGATCGTCACCGGCAAATTCAAAGAAGCGTCGGCTTTAAAGCTCATCACCGAAACCTTCGGCGTGATCCCCAAACCCACGCGCGTGTTGCCCAAACTCTACACCCAAGAGCCGGTTCAGGAAGGCGAAAAAAACGTCACGGTGCGTCGTGTCGGCGGCACTCCTTGGATCGGCGCGCTTTATCACACGGCATCCGGTCCTGATCCCGATACCGTCGCCTTGGACGCCTTTGGCGAAATCATGACCCAAGCCCCCTCCGGTCGCCTGTATAAGGCCTTGGTTGCCACGCATAAAGCGGCGGCGGTTGATGTCTGGGGCTTTTCGTTGGCAGACCCGGGGATGTTGATTTTCTGGACGCAATTGGCGCCCAACGATGTCACCGCCCCCGTCAAAAAAATTATTTTCAATACTCTTTACGGCTTTGAGAAAAACCCGATCACGGAAGAAGAAGTCAACCGCGTTCGCGCCCGAATGATGAAAAACTTCAACGAGGTTTTGCGCGATCCCGAACACTTTGCCTTAGAACTCTCGGAAGCCATCGCGCAAGGCGATTGGCGTTTGTTTTTTATCCAGCGCGACGTGTGGCGCAAGCTCACTAAAGAAGACGTTCAAAAAGCCGCGTTGAAGTACATCAAACCGACCAACGTCACGATTGGCGAGTATCAGCCGATCAAAGAAGTCGGCAACGAACGCGCCACGCTTGCCCCCAAAATTGACGTGGCGGCTTTGGTCGCCAATTACCGGGGCGATGCCGCGATTGCCGCCGGAGAATCGTTTGACGCCACTCCCGAAAACTTAGAGGCGCGCACCCATCGTCAAAAGCTGGATAACGGCTTAAAGCTCGCGTTTTTATCGAAGAAAACGCGCGGCGCGACGGCGCGTTTTAGGATGCGCTTTGATTGGGGCGACGCGCAACAACTGCAAGAGCTGTCGATGGTGGGTCAATTCACCGCGGAGATGTTGTCGCTGGGCACAAAAAACCTCAATCGTCAGGCGTTTGAAGACAAAATCGACGCCTTGGAAGCGCGGCTTTCGATCACCGGTGACGCCACCGGCGTGGTCGTCTCCGGCGAAACGGTACGCGAGCATCTGCCCGAATTATTGGCGTTGGCGGCGGAAGCCTTACAAACCCCCGCTTTCCCGAAAAGCGAATTGGATAAACTCATCCGCGAACGTTTGACGGACATTGAATCCAACCGAACCGACCCTCGTGAAATCGCGTTTCGCGCGTTGCGGCGAACCAACCGTCCCTATCCGAAAAACGACGTTCGCTATACGCCGACGGTGGACGAAGAAATGACTCAAATCCGGCACGTCACCGTCGCCAAGGTGAAGTCCTTCCACAATAAATTTTA
>JAIRPA010000010.1 GCA_031257235.1 Burkholderiales bacterium
TCGGGCTATTTCGCAGGCGTGATTTCAGGAAACGGAAAACTGATTAAAGAGGGCGACGATACAGTAACCCTTGTGGGCAACAATACTTATACCGGAGACACCGTGATTGCCCACGGCACCTTAAAAGGCGGGGTCAGTGAGGCATCCAACCTTTGGATTGGCGCTAACGGTATTTACGACGGCGCCGATGAAAACAACGTCAACACCGCGCGAATCGTTAATAATCTTTCGGGCAACGGCATGATGATCAACACCCATGGCGTGACCGTGAATGTCACTCAAGATTCCGAGTTTGGCGGCGTGTTGGATTCAAGCAATACGGGCGGATTGATTAAAAACGGCGTGGCAACGCTGACCCTTACCGGTAATAACACTTATACGGGGGATACCGTCATCAACGAAGGCATCTTAAAAGGTTCGATTGCGAATAACCGGCATTTGATTGTCAACGCCAACGCGGCTTATGAGACACACGGTTTTTCGCCGATCCTCCAAAAAATAAGCGGGAAGGGCGCGGTGATCAATCACAACAGTATTACCGTTGATGAAGGGGATTTTTCCGGCGTGATGTCAGGTGTTGGAAATCTTATTAAATCCGGTGACGGAGTATTGGTTCTTTCCGGCGCAAACACTTATACAGGGTCCACGATGGTTCGATCGGGCACCTTATTGTTATCGGGCGGGTCGTTGGCCTCCTCCGAATTAACGCTTGAAGGCGGTGCTGTTTTTAACGCCACCGGCGCCACCATGAATCCCGTCTTATCCGGTTTGACCATTAAAAATGCCGTCACACCGGCGCAATATATCGGCGATCTATCGGCGCAAAACGCCACCCTTAATTTTTATGTGCCGACCACCACAAAACGCGATGAAATTCTCTTGAACGTGGAAGGCAATGTGGTTATGGATAACGCGACGGTGAACGTCGGCATCGACGGCAGCCAAACACTGTTAAACCGAGGCGAGAGAATTGTTTTGATCGGCGCTTCCGGCACATTATCCGGCAAGCCGAAAAATTCCGCGTCGGGTTACTTGTTGTCCGATGAGACGAACAGCTCATTTTGGGATTCCATTCCCGCCATGCAGGGGGTAACGCTTGATTTAGTGTTTGATTTATACACCGACCCTAATCGACTTCTTGCTGAATTAAGGTATTCGTCTCCTCATCCGCAGACCCAAACCATTTCGGAAGGGGCTTTGTCCGGAACGGCGTTTATCTCCGAGGCGGCCGATCTTGTCGCGGACAAAGGTTTGCTTGCCGCGCAGGTTGCCGCCAATGAACGAGGGCTCAATGTTTTTGGCGTGCTCAAAGCCGGGCAATCCAACTATAAAACAGGATTGTCGATGAAAACAAAAGGCTTGTCTTTATTAACGGGGGTTGCCGGAGAAGTCGGGAATGCTGCCTTGGGGGCTTTCATCGAATACGGGCATGGTCATGCCGATACCCAAAACACGCTCGCGTCGCGCAAGGTTCATGGCAAAGATAATCTTAATTACTTGGGTACGGGGCTTTTAGGTCGCATGACTTTTGAAAACGGGTTTTATATGGACGGTTCGTTAAGATTAGGACGTGTTGAAAATAAATTTCACACCAATGATTTTGTCGGCGCGTCGAATCATGCCGAGTATAAAATTAAATCTATGTATTACGGAGCGCACTTGGGCGCGGGATACTTGTTGACTTTGGATAATGCAGACGATCTGGATTTCTATGGGCGTATTCTTTATACACGACAAGGTGGCGACAAAACAACGCTTACCACCGGGGAACGGTTAAGATTTAAGGCAATCCATTCGGAACGGGTTAAGTTAGGCGCGCGCTACACATGGACCGTCAACGATCGCGTGAAACCTTATGCGGGATTGGCTTGGGAACACGCGTTTGGCGGTCATTCTAAGGTTCTTTTAAATGGCGACCATGCTTTGGTGACTTCACAATTCAAGGGTAGCTCTGCTGTCGGAGAGGTGGGGCTTTCCATCAACCCGGAAGCGGTTGACGACGCGTTCACGTTTGACTTTGCGTTGACCGGCTATGCGGGCAAACGCCAAGGGGTATCGGGGACGGCAAAGCTGACTTATCGGTTTTAAAGGGAGGCGCGCCCAAAAGTGAAAACCTACTTTTGGGCGGTGTGAATTTCCAAAAAATCGCGGGGGGACCCCGACGATTTTTTGCGTAGGGGATGCCGCCCTCGGCGTCCCACGACGCGCAAAGCGCGTCGTCATTGCGGGCTCCGACCCGCAATCCGGTTTTTTCGCCTTTATCGGGCGTTCAGGAATCAGAAACACCGTCTTTTAAGCGCGAACCCCAAAGTGCCGAATGCTTTTAATCGTTAAATACCTTTGTTAATATTAGGCTTGCTTCGTTTTAGGAAGATGAAAATGAGAATCAACCCCAAAGCTCCCGATGTCCGAAAAATGCGTTTGAGCACCTCGTTGTCTCAAACGGATTTTTGGAAACCGCTCGGCGTCTCCCAATCCGGCGGAAGCCGCTATGAGTTGGAACCAAAGCGCATTCCCCTTTGCATCCAATTGTTGCTGACCATCGCTTATGGCGAAGAGCGAGACGGCAGGGCAGTGGTGAATAACCTTCGCGGCGTGTGGACTGCCGATTAACGCGCTCGGTGCTTCGCCCGACCTCGCCGGCGTCGTTGGTGTCTTAGCCCGCCCGATCGCAGGCGGGCATCGTTTTTTCATCCCAAGCGGTCTTCCCATTCGGCAAAATCCCGTTTTTTTGAGCCTTGTCGGCGGGTTTTATCTGTCATTTCTTCCGTTCATCTTCAAAATGCTACAATGCGCACGCGGCGTGACGCCGTTTTTTATGATGATTCGTTCTTTAAAACACAAATTCATGAGGTCAACCTTAATCTTGCGCGGAATCCGCGGAATTGCCATTGCCTATGCTGGAAGTTAAAAATCTCGCGGCGCGACGCGGCTATGCGACGCTTTTTGAAGAGGTTGGATTCCGGGTTGATGCCGGCGACGCGCTTTTGATTACCGGCGCAAACGGCACCGGCAAGACCACCTTGTTACGGATGATTGCGGGCTTGTCACATCCTGCCGCGGGACAAATCTTTTGGAACGGGAAACCGGTGTTGCCGTTTGCCGGCGAGTTGCGGAATAACGTTTTGTTTACCGGTCACGCGCCGATGATCAAAGACGAATTGACCGCCGCCGAAAATTTAACCTTATTGCTCAAACTTGCCGATATTCCCGTCACGCAACACGCCGTTTTAGACGCCCTTGCCAAAGTTGCCCTGCATCATCGGCGCGATGTGTCCGCACGGCATTTGTCGCAAGGGCAACGACGCAGAATCGGGCTTGCCCGATTATTGTTGTCCCACGCTTTGTTGTGGGTGTTGGACGAACCCGTGACGGCATTGGACACCGCGGGCATTGATTTATTGACCCAAATGATTGAATCTCACCGACAACAAGGCGGCGCGATCATCGCGTCAACGCATCAATCGTTGATTTTAAAAATCGCGCGTGAGTTTGCTTTTGCGTGAG
>JAIRPA010000139.1 GCA_031257235.1 Burkholderiales bacterium
GCCGCCACAAATGCGGTGCATCAAATTTTGCGACCATCTCTCACCTCGTCACAAGCGGTCTCGACCCGCAATCCGGTTTTCCCGCCGTTTTTACAAAAAAGGATCAGGCTTTGCCCGTACTTTTTTGCTGACTCCAACCGGCAAAAAGTAGGTTTTCACTTTTTGCCGCGCCGTCGAGTGTAGGGTTTTACTTTTGGGCGATCCCCTTAGGGTTAAAATACCACCACAACGAAAGCGCTCAAGCGCGATCTTTTTTGCATCTCGCCAATCATTAACCACACCCACGGAAAAACGCATGGCTTTAATCAATCTCAACGCCGCATCCTTATGCACCCTTTTAACCAACGTCAAACAGATACCTCATCTTCGACCGCTCGTGATGGGGATTGTCAATGTGACCCCTGATTCATTTTCAGACGGCGGGAATTACTATAATTCGGAAGCCGCCTTGTCTCACGCCCTTGCCTTATCGGATGACGGGGCGGACATCATCGACATTGGCGGAGAATCCTCGCGTCCGGGCGCATCCCCGGTTTCGGAAGACGAAGAATTAAACCGCGTGATGCCTTTGGTGGAAGCCTTGGTGCGACGCGGCATTTTAGTGTCTGTGGACACCACAAAACCTGCCATAATGCGCGAAGCAGGCAAAGCGGGAGCGGCGATGATTAACGATATTTCGGCGTTGCAACATGAAGGCGCGTTGGATGCCGTCGCGGCAACAGGCGCGGTGGTGTGTTTGATGCACATGAAGGGCAATCCCGACACGATGCAAAAAGCGCCTTATTACGACGATGTGGTGTCCGAGGTGGAAGACTTTTTAACCGCGCGCGCCAAAGCCTGTGAAGATTTTGGCATTGCCCGTGACCATATTGTGATCGACCCCGGCTTTGGGTTCGGAAAAACCACGGAACACAATCTTGATCTGATGCGCGCGTTACCTAAGTTACGTGATCTTCCCTACCCGCTTTTGGTCGGCTGGTCGAGAAAATCCACCTTAGGGGAAATCGCCGGCGGGCGCAACGTTGCCGATCGCCTGCCGGCAAGTCTTGCCGCCGCGCTGGCGGCAACGAACGCGGGGGCTAATGTGTTGCGTGTCCATGATGTCAAAGAAACGCTCGACGCACTCAAAGTGTGGCGGGCAATGAACCGATAATCCGGCACACGGCAACACCTTATTCTTTTGGACAAAGACTCATCGTGATATGAACAAACGAAACTATTTTGGAACAGACGGGATACGCGGGCGCGTGGGCGAAATGCCGATGACCCCCGAATTTGCCTTAAAACTCGGACACGCCGTCGGGCGGGTTTTGGCGCAACAAAGCACACATCACGCGGGCGTGTTGATCGGTAAAGACACCCGTTTGTCGGGGTATTTGATTGAAGCCGCGCTTGAGGCAGGTTTATCTTCCGCCGGAGTGGATGTGTATTTAACAGGTCCGCTTCCCACGCCCGGCATCGCCTATTTGACACGCGCGTTGCGCCGCTCGGCGGGGATTGTCATCAGCGCGTCGCACAATCCTTTTTTCGATAACGGGATTAAATTTTTCTCGGAATCCGGCACGAAGTTGCCCGATCACGTGGAAACGCAAATTGAAGAAGCGTTAAACGCGCCGCTTTCCTGTGTCGCGCCGGACGCTTTGGGCAAAGCGTGGCGGGTGGACGATGCGCCCGGTCGTTACATCGAATTTTGCAAAAGCGCGTTTCCGAACGATCTTGATTTAAAAGGTTATCGAATTTTGGTGGACTGCGCGCACGGCGCGGCGTATCACACAGCCCCGCCCGTCTTTCACGAATTAGGCGCGCAAGTCACCCCGCTTGCCGCAGAGCCCAACGGCACGAACATCAACGAAGGCGTGGGCGCGGTTCATCCCGAATACTTAGCCGATCAAATGCGCGTGCTTTCCGCCGATTGGGGCGTGGCACTCGACGGCGACGGCGACAGGCTCATCATGGCAGACAGTGCCGGACGCCTCTATCACGGCGACGCGCTTTTATACATTCTTGCCCGTGATATGGCGGATCGCGGATTATTCAAAGCCGGCGAAGGTGTGGTGGGCACGCAAATGTCCAACATCGGTTTGGAAATCGCGCTTAAAAAGCTGGGCATTCCTTTAATCCGCGCCAAGGTGGGAGATCGCTACGTGACGGAACAACTGCTCCAACATCAATGGCGCGTCGGCGGAGAAAATTCAGGACATTTACTTCATTTAGACCACCACACCACGGGCGACGCGATCATCGCGGCGTTGTTGGTCATGCGCGCGTTGGTGGCGAACCGGCGTGATTTGAGTGAAGCCACGAAAGATTGTTATCTTTATCCGCAGCATTTAATCAATCTTCAACTGCCGTCTAACGCGTGGCGTTATCGCGCCAATCCTGAAGAAAGCCCCATCGTGGCGGAAGCCCTGTCAGACCTCAAAGCCTCGCCGGGGTTTGGCAGAACGCTATTACGTGCGTCCGGCACGGAGCCGGTTTTGCGTGTGATGGCGGAAGCCGAAACCGAAGCGGTGGCGCAACGCCACGCGCAACAATTGGCAGATGCCGTTACCCGCGCGATGCAACAAGAATCCTGATGTTTTAGGGTTCATTAAAAACGTTGATACGATGATTCTCATGATATGAAATCCGAAGCCTTACTTGCTCAAATGGTGACGCCTCACAATGTCGATCAAGCCTTTGCCGCGTGGCTGAATCGTGTGGCGGCGTCCCACTCCAAAGAAGATTGTGAAAAGTTTGAGCGCGCTTTTAACGAAACCCATCAAAACTTTAGCGAACCCATCGCCGAAACGGGGGAGCCGTGGGCGTCTCATGTGTTATCGGTGGCTTCGGTGTTGTGCGATTTAAATCTCGATACGGATGCCATCGTTGCCGCGTTGTTGTTGCCGCACGCTGACCTTTCGGATTGGGATCAACGCAAAGTTAAGTTCAAAGAAATCTATGGCGAAGACGTGCCTGCCTTGATCGACGGCACCTGGCGGATGCGCGATATTCAACTCTTGCCGCAAGGCGTGGATGCCGCCGAGCGCAGCATTCAGGCGGAGCATTTGCGCAAAATGTTGTTATCCATGGTGGAAGACATCCGTGTGGTTTTGATCAAACTTGCGGAACGTCTGCAAACCCTGCGTATGGTTTCGCCTATGGAAGACTCCCCCACGCGGCAACGCATCGCGCGTGAAGTCTCGGAGCTTTTTGCGCCGCTTGCCAACCGCTTGGGCATTTGGCAGGTCAAATGGGAGCTTGAAGATTTATCGTTACGCATATTGGCGCACGATGAA
>JAIRPA010000140.1 GCA_031257235.1 Burkholderiales bacterium
CCTGATGCTTTTTTGCAAAGGGGCGAACTGTGTTCGCCCGAAATGCGCAAACCCCCGACTTTCGCTGCCTCTCCCTTTCATAAAGGGGACTGGGTTCTGCGACTTCGCTTGCGCTTAAATGACGTGCACTGATCCCTGATCCCTGATCCCTGATCCCTGATCTCTGATTCCTGATCTCTGATTCCTGATACCTGAAACCCGAACTGTAACTCTCCGTCAGCGACCCTGCGCATGACAAATAAAAAAATCAGAAAAATCAAAGAGCTAAGAAATCATTTCGACAACCATGCAAACACCATCTGTTGATCGGTAATGAAAATTTTTTCCAGATGTAGTATATTGCCTCCCCTCTTTCTCTTTTTTCCTTTCATTGGAGTTTTTATGTCGGACTTAAATGCCGCGGGGCAGGCTGTCGATTCTTCGCGCTTAGCGCTTTATAAAGTGATCCGTCGAAACGGATCGGTCGTTGATTTTCACCCGGACAAAATCACCGTGGCGATGAGCAAAGCGATGTTGGCGACACGCGGCGAATCGCACACGATCGGATCGGGGGAACGCGATCAATTACAACGTTTGACGGAAATCGTGATTGCCGCGTTGATCCGTAAAAAACCCGAAGGCGGATCGATTCCGATTGAAGATATTCAAGATCAGGTTGAGCTCGCGTTGATGCGAAACGGCGCGCATGATGTTGCGCGCGCGTATGTGTTGTATCGTGAAGAACGTGCCAAAGAGCGCGCCAAAGAACGCGAAGCCAACCGCGTGCACACCACGCTTCGCGTGACCGACGAGCGCGGCAACATCGTCCCCTTGGATATTGATCGCTTAACCACCTTGGTTCGCGCGTCGTGTGAAGGCATGGCGTTTGCCGAGCCGGACAAAATTTTAAAAGCCACGCTCAAAGACTTATACGACGGCATTCCGATGTCTGAAGTGCGCAAAGCCGTGATTTTAGCGGGGCGCACTTTAATTGAGGTGGACCCCGTCTATTCTTATGTGACCGCGCGATTACTGTTAGATTTATTGCGGTTTGAAGCCATGGGGGTGCCCGCCACGCAAGCCGACATGCAGCAAAAATACAAAGAATATTTTCCGCAAAGTATCGCGCACGGCATCAAAATCGGATTATTAAACCCGGAGCTTCAAACCTTTGACCTTGCCCGTTTGGGGGCGGCATTAAAACCCGAACGCGATTTGCAGTTTGGTTATTTGGGTTTGCAAACGCTTTATGATCGCTATTTTTTGAACGACCAATCCGCAGGCGGCAGACGTTTTGAATTACCGCAGGTTTTCTTCATGCGCGTGGCGATGGGGTTGGCGTTGAATGAAAAAGACCGCGAGGCGCGGGCGATCGAGTTTTATCAATTGCTTTCCTCGTTTGACTTCATGAGCTCCACGCCGACCTTATTTAATTCCGGCACCATTCGTTCACAATTATCGTCGTGCTACTTATCCACGGTTGCCGACGACTTAGACGGCATCTTTGAAGCCATCAAAGAAAACGCGTTGCTTTCAAAATTTGCGGGCGGGTTGGGCAATGATTGGTCGAGCGTTCGCGCCATGGGCGCACACATTAAAGGCACGAACGGCAAGTCTCAAGGCGTGGTTCCCTTCTTAAAAGTCGTGAATGATACGGCGGTGGCGGTGAATCAGGGCGGCAAAAGAAAAGGCGCGGTTTGTTGTTATCTGGAAAGCTGGCACTTAGACATCGAAGAATTTTTAGAGCTGCGCAAAAATACCGGCGATGATCGTCGCCGCACGCACGACATGAATACGGCAAATTGGATTCCCGATTTGCTGATGAAGCGCGTGATGGAAAACAAAGAATGGACATTATTCTCGCCCAACGATGTGCCTGATTTGCACGATCTTTGGGGGGCGGCGTTTGAAAAGGCTTATACAGAATACGAAGCGAAAGCCGCGCGCGGAGAAATAAAATTATACAAAAAGGTACAAGCGGTTGTTTTATGGCGCAAAATGCTTTCGATGTTGTTTGAAACGGGACACCCGTGGATCACCTTCAAAGACCCGTGCAACGCGCGTTCGCCGCAACAACATGTGGGCGTTGTCCACAGTTCAAACCTGTGTACGGAAATTACCTTAAATACCAATGACGAAGAAATTGCCGTGTGTAATCTCGGCTCGGTGAATTTGGCGGCGCACATCCGTCAAGAAGGCAATCAATGGACGCTGGATCACGATAAATTAAAACGCACCATTACCACCGCCATGAGAATGCTCGATAACGTGATCGACATCAATTACTATGCGGTCAAAAAAGCCGAAAACGCGAATTTCAAACATCGTCCGGTGGGATTGGGGTTGATGGGCTTTCAGGATGCCCTGCACAAAATGCGCGTTCCTTATGCCTCGGACGCCGCCGTTCGTTTTGCCGACACGTCGATGGAAGCCATTTGTTATTACGCTTATTGGGCGTCCAGCGAATTGGCGCATGAACGCGGCGTGTATTCGACGTATCCGGGCAGTCTCTGGCAAAAAGGATTGTTGCCTTTAGATACGCTTGCGTTGTTGCGTCAATCGCGCGGCGGGTATCTTGAAGTGGATCAGTCGTTCACGATGGATTGGGAAGCGTTACGCGCAAAAATTGCAAAGGACGGAATGCGCAATTCCAATTGTGTGGCCATCGCCCCGACGGCGACGATCTCAAACATCATCGGTGTTTCCGCCTCCATTGAGCCGGATTATCAAATGTTGTATGTAAAATCGAATTTGTCCGGCGAGTTTACGATTGTCAACGAACAGCTCGTTTCAGATTTAAAAGCCTTGCAATTGTGGGACGACGTGATGATTGCCGACCTCAAATACTTTGACGGTTCATTGGCAAAAATTGATCGCGTTCCTCAAGAGCTGAAAATCTTATACGCAACGGCGTTTGAAATTGGACCCAAATGGATTGTTGAAGCGGCGGCGCGTCGTCAGAAATGGATCGATCAGGGGCAAAGCCTCAATATCTACATTTCGGGCGTTTCGGGTAAATTGCTGGATGATACTTATAAGCTCGCGTGGACGCGCGGGTTGAAAACAACCTATTATTTGCGCGCGCTCGCGGCTACCTCAGCGGAGAAATCCACCGGACGCGGCGGCGAGTTAAACGCCGTCTCGTCCAAAATGCCGGAGACAACACCCGCTAACGACGCCGGCGGTGCGACACCGAAGATGTGTTTATTGAATGATCCGACGTGCGAGGCGTGCCAGTGACCGAAACGGCGGGGCGGATAATCAGGAATCAGGAATCAGGGGTTCGCCCAAAAGTGGAAACCACCAATCAAAGAAAGGAACATATAAATGCTTACATTTGAAGAATCAGCCATTCCCTCCGGTGCGGATCGCGCATTAGCGGAACAATCGGCAAAACACATCGAAACGCGTCGCGTTCGTGTGGAAGATAAACGCATCATCAACGGGCAGGCGGATGTCAACCAGTTGGTTCCGTTTAAATATAATTGGGCGTGGGATAAGTATTTATCCGGTTGCGCCAACCATTGGATGCCGCAAGAAGTCAACATGCAACGCGACATTGAGCTTTGGAAAAGCCCGAATGGTTTGACGGACGATGAGCGTTTGATTGTGATCCGTAATTTGGGCTTTTTCTCCACAGCGGATTCTCTTGCCGCCAACAATATTGTGTTGGGGACGTATCGCCACATCACCGCGCCGGAATGCCGTCAATACTTATTGCGTCAAGCGTTTGACGAAGCCATTCACACACACGCTTATCAATACATTGTGGAGA
This sequence comes from Burkholderiales bacterium, assembly GCA_031257235.1. GTDB lineage: Bacteria > Pseudomonadota > Gammaproteobacteria > Burkholderiales > Casimicrobiaceae > UBA931. The sequence goes on from JAIRPA010000140.1 coordinate 3,755, forward strand.
GTTTAGGCTTAGACGAGGGCGAGATTTTTAACGCTTACCATGAGATTAAATCCATTGCGGACAAAGACGAATTCTTAATGCCGTTTATCGAAACATTAACCGATGTTCGTTTTAAAACCGGAACACTCGAAAACGATCAAAAATTATTGCGCTCCTTGATTGTGTTTGCGTGCATTATGGAAGGCTTGTTCTTTTATGTGGGTTTTGTGCAAATTCTGGCATTGGGGCGTCAAAATAAATTAGTCGGCGCGTCCGAGCAATACCAATATATTTTGCGCGACGAATCCATGCATTGCAATTTCGGCATCGACATGATTAACTCGATCAAACTCGAAAATCCGCACTTATGGACACCGGCGTTTCGTGAAGAAATTGCCGAACTGATGAAAAAAGCCGTTGAGCTTGAATATGCTTATGCGGAAGACACCATGCCGCGCGGCGTTTTAGGTTTAAACGCGCCGATGTTCAAAGAGTATTTACGATTCATTGCGAATCGTCGCTGCCAACAAATCGGGATTGATACCTTGTTCCCGAACGCGGACAATCCGTTTCCCTGGATGTCCGAAATCATCGACCTTAAAAAAGAGAAAAACTTTTTTGAAACGCGTGTCACCGAATATCAAACCGGCGGCACGTTGAATTGGGATTAAAAATTCGCCCAAAAGTAAAAACCTACTTTTTTGCGTAGGGGCGAGGCTTGCCTCGCCCGCAATCCGCTTTTCCCGCCGTTCCACCCCAAAAGGATCAGGCTTTGCCTGTCCTTTTTGGGAAATTTCAACCGGCAAACCCGAACTGCACAAAAGTAGGTTTTTACTTTTGGGCATAGGGTGTAGGTTTTCACTTTTTGCCGCCCCCCATTTCATTTGAACTTTTCTTCAAAAAGGGGTAACTTAAACCTTTTGCCGATCATCTCTGATGTTTCTATTTCAAAGCTCGTTGCCCGCGCTTCTTACCCAAATTCCCCCAAGCGGCAAAAAATGCGTGTTTCCCAAACCCGAAGGCTCTGCCGACGCTTTTTATTTGGCGCAGTTAGCGACGCTTGCGCGGCGCGATCGTCGAATGTTGTGCGTTGTTTTATCGGAGGCTTATTCGGCTTTGCGGTTACGCGATGAATTGCGCGCGCTGATGCCCGATGCCGCTATGGCTTTATTCCCCGATTGGGAAACCCTGCCTTACGACGCTTTCTCTCCGCATCAAGATTTAATTTCCGAGCGGTTATTAACGCTTTACGGGATGATCAGAAAATCATGGGACGTGGTGTTGATTACCGCCTCCACCGCGCTACAACGTTTGTCGCCCGTCTCCCATTTGGCGGCGCATACGTTTTATTTAAAATGCGGAGAAAAGGTGGAGATTGCCGCACTTCGAGCGCAGTTGGCATTAGCCGGATACGCCCATGTGGCACAAGTGGTCGCGCCCGGTGAGTTTGCCGTGCGCGGCGGGTTGATTGATCTTTTTCCGATGGGGGCTACCGCACCCTGCCGATTAGATTTTTTTGACGACACCTTAGAAACCATTAAAACGTTTGATGTGGATACGCAACGCACGATGGCGCCGTTGACGGAAATCCGAATGTTGCCCGCGCGCGAATATCCCTTAACGGAAGAAGCAAGGCTACAATTTCGTCAGGCGTTTCGTGAGCACTTTGAAGGGAATCCCGCGAAATCCGGTTTGTATAAATCGATTTCATCGGGCGGGTCTCCGGCGGGGCTTGAATACTATTTACCTTTATTTTTCAAAGAAACCGCCACGTTTTCGAGTTATCTTCCCGACGATGCCATTGTTTTTCTTGAGGGAGGGGCTGCTCATGCGCAAGAAACCTTTTGGGCTGAAATTCGTGACCGCTATCGCTTATTGCGTGGTGACGTGGATCGCCCCTTGCTCCCGCCGGAAAAAATCTATTGTTCGGTGTCCGAAGCCACCGCCATGTTTGATCGTTTTGCGCGCGCAACCTTTGCCAATCAAGGAGATTCCCCGTTTCATCCTTTGCCCAATATTACGATTGATCGCCGCGCGCGTGATCCGTTTGCCTCGCTCAAAGTATTTATTGACGATTGTGCCGCACAAAAATTAAATATTGTTTTATTGGCGCAGTCTGCCGGTCGGCGCGAAACCATGAACGCGATGTTCAAAGAAAACGGTATTCAATTCCGCTTCATTGACGATACCGCTTCACCGTCTGCCTTGCCGCCCTTGGGCTTGGGCATTGCGCCCTTGGCGCATGGGTTTGTTTGGCAAGATGCTCGACTGGCGGTGTTGACGGAAAACGATTTATACGCCGATCGAAAAAACGAAGCCGCGCGCCGCCGATTGCAACGGAAGTCGACCGTCGAAATCGATCAGATGATTCGCAATTTGGCGGAGATGCGCGTTGGCGATTTGGTGGTGCATGAAGATCACGGGATTGGTCGTTATTTAGGATTGGTCACGTTAAATCTGGATCACGGCACGGAGGAATTTTTACATTTAGAGTATGCGGACAACGCCTTATTGTATGTGCCGGTGTCTGACTTACACGTCGTGTCGCGTTACTCCGGTGCGTCCCCCGAACACGTGACATTGCATTCTTTGGGGAGCGCGGAATGGTCGCGCGCACGGCAGCGCGCCAAGAAAAAAGCCTTTGATACTGCCGCTGAATTATTGAATGTGTACGCGCGTCGCGCGGCAAGGCAGGGAACATCGTTTGTTGTCGATGAGCGTGATCTTTCGCTTTTTGCCGAAGGCTTTCCTTTTGAAACAACGCCTGACCAACAAACGGCAATAGATGCCGTTTTGTCTGATCTTGCCGCGCCTCAACCGATGGATCGTTTAGTCTGCGGCGATGTCGGTTTTGGCAAAACGGAAGTGGCGTTACGCGCCGCGTTTGCGGTGGTTCATGCGGGGTATCAAGTTGCATTATTGGCGCCCACCACATTATTGGTCGAACAACACTATAAAGTGTTTACGGAAAGATTCTCCGAGTTGCCGGTTAAAATCGCGGAGTTATCACGGTTTAAAACGCAGGAAGAAACCAAGAAAACACTTGCCGGCATGGCAAACGGCACGGTTGATCTTATCATCGGCACGCACCGTTTGATCCAAAACGACGTTCGCTTTAAAAATTTAGGCTTGATTATTGTTGATGAGGAACATCGGTTTGGCGTTCGTCAAAAAGAACAATTGAAAAAATGGCGCGCGGAGGTTGATGTCTTAACGCTCACGGCAACGCCCATTCCCCGTACCTTATCCATGTCGCTTGAAGGGTTGCGTGAAATTTCGGTGATTGCCACCGCGCCTGAAAAACGGTTGGCCATTAAAACATTTGTCTTCCCTTATTCTTTCGGTGTGATCCATGAAGCCATTCGCCGCGAGTTAAATCGCGGGGGACAGGTTTATTTTTTGCACAATGATATTGCCTCACTTCAAGAAAAAGCCGATCGTATCGCGGAGTTGATGCCCGAAGCGCGCGTGGCCGTGGCACACGGGCAAATGCCGGAGCGTCAATTAGAAAGCGTCATGCGGGATTTTTATCAACAGCGGATCAATGTGCTTTTCTGCTCAACGATTATAGAAACAGGCATCGACGTTCCCACCGCCAATACCATTGTGATTGATCGCGCGGATAAATTCGGTTTGGCGCAGCTTCATCAATTACGCGGGCGTGTCGGGCGCTCGCATCACCAAGCCTATGCCTATCTTTTAACACCGCCTGAAGAGTCATTAACCGCACAGGCAAAACAACGCTTAGAAGCGATTTGTCGAATGGAGCAATTGGGGTCGGGCTTTTATTTGGCAATGCACGATTTGGAAATTCGGGGCGCGGGCGAAATATTGGGCGACAAACAATCCGGCGAGATGATTGAAGTCGGATTTGAATTGTACGCGGACTTATTAAAACATGCGGTCAACGCCTTGAAAGAGGGGCGGGAGCTTGACTTAGACGCGCCGCTTCATGTCACCACGGAAATTCATTTACAACACGCGGCGTTATTGCCGGAATCGTATTGTGATAACGTCCACGAACGTTTGGTTTTGTATAAGCGGTTGACCAACGCGCAAACCTTGTCAGACGTTGATGCTTTGCACGAAGAGTTGGTGGATCGCTTTGGATTGTTGCCCAATGAAGGCAAGGCGCTTTTGGCGTGTCATCGTTTGCGCTTGATGGTCAAACCTTTTGGCGTGACGCGCTTAGACGCCGACGCCAACTCTATCGTATTAACCTTCCAAGATCACCCGCCTTTTGATCCGATGATTCTGCTTCAATTGATCGGGTCCCATTCCAAAATCTCATTTAAAGGCGCGCACAAAATTAAACTGGACTGCCACACAGACGACGCCGATGAAGTGGTTTTGGCGGTTCGGACGTTTTTGGATGAGTTAAAGTCTTAAGTTTGACGAGTATGCAACAGCTATCCGCGCGCAAAAAATCCTCCGATGACTGCCATCAATATCGGTTGATGAAGCATATAAATCATCAGGCTATGGCGACCCATGGCGCGGAGTAACGATAAAAAGCGTGAAATAAGGGCTGACAAAAATCGGGGGACGCGACGCGGTGTCTCCGTGGTTTTTATAGGAGGAGCTTGAAGAGGCAACACGTTGACGTGTCGCGTTTGAATCAGATGCAGGGTGGCGACCCCAAGCAACACCACCCCAAACCACGGAAAAATCGGCACAAAGTCTTCGGTGGGCGGCAACACACTGACAAACCCTATCCATGAAAAAGGGCGCGGATTAAAAAACGGATGCTCGAATAACAACCCTAAAAGCACCACTCCGCATCCTGCCGCAAAGGCTAATTTAGGGCGGAGCAAAAAAGGTTGGGCTAAGAGCGATGAAATCAAAATACAATGCAACACCCCAAAATAAATCCACGTTTGCGGGAAGAGACAATAACTTGCGAGGCTGACCAAAACCGCGCAAGAGAACAAGGTTGCCGCTCTTCGCCAAAATCCCGAATCCATGAAGTGGCGAACTCCGTGCGACATTGGACGTTTTGAGTTTGCTAAAGCAGTATTTAGATTTTTCTTTGCTTCATGGCGTTGATGAGCCAACAATAAACTCATGCCGGAAATCCACAAAAATGAGGTAATGATGGGAATGCGCAACGCGCAAAGAAGCGGGGAGGTGTTAAAGTCGGCGTCAATCACATGAAAGTAACTCAAGTCAAACCCGAAGTGATAGAAAATCATTGCGGCAATGGCGGCGCCTCTGAAAGCATCCAGCCAAAGTAATCGTGAAGGTGCGGCAGTATTTTTCATCGGGATAAGACGGACTTAGCCCGCAACAATACCCCGCGCGCGGGCAACGTGTTCCAACCGCGAATCATTTCATCCGCGTCGCCGTCAGAAAAAACCTGATGAAGATAAACGCGGATTCTTTTCTCTTTGTTGAGCTCTTCCGCCCTATCAAAATCGTAAAGTTTAACCATCATTTAAAGCTACTTGGCTATGGCTTCGGCACGGGCAATCTCTGCCCCCACAAAAAGCTAATTTCTAAACGAATGAATGGGGGCGGGGATACGTCCGCCGCGGGCGATAAAGGTCTTGGCACTGCCCTTGTCCACTGCCATGACCGGCGCGGTGCCTAAAAGCCCGCCCAACTCGACCCGCTCACCGACTTTTTTGCCGATGGCAGGAATAATGCGTACCGCCGTGGTCTTGCCGTTAATGACGCCGATGGCCGCTTCGTCGGCAATGATGGCCGCGATGGTGGCACTGTCGGTGTCGCCCGGAATGGCAATCATGTCTAATCCCACCGAACAGATCGCGGTCATTGCCTCTAACTTTGCCAAAGATAAGTGACCGTTTTCAACCGCGCGAATCATCCCCGCATCCTCAGAGACGGGAATGAACGCGCCGGACAAGCCGCCCACATGTCCACACGCCATCACGCCGCCTTTTTTGACGGCGTCGTTCAACAACGCCAGCGCCGCCGTCGTGCCGTGCTGACCGACAGTCTCCAAACCCATCGCTTCCAAGATGTGCGCGACCGAATCGCCGATGGCGGGTGTGGGTGCCAAAGAAAGATCGACAATCCCAAAGGGAATACCCAAACGCTCGGAGGCTTCTTTGCCCACCAGCTGACCCATGCGCGTGACTTTGAAGGCCGTTTTTTTGATGGTTTCCGCCAGCACGTCAAAGGGCGCGCCCGCGCATTGTTCAATGGCGCGTTGAACCACGCCGGGTCCGGAAACCCCGACATTGATGACCGCATCGGCTTCACCGACGCCATGAAACGCGCCCGCCATGAAGGGGTTATCCTCCACCGCGTTGGCAAAGACCACCAGCTTGGCGCAACCAAAACCGTGACGATCTTGGGTTAATAGGGCGGTTTTGCGAATGATTCTGCCCATGTGCGCCACGGCATTCATGTTGATGCCCGCGCGCGTGGAGGCGACATTGACGGAGGAACAGACGACATGGGTTTCCGATAACGCTTCGGGGATGGATTCAATCAATTGCTCATCGCCTTTGGTATAACCTTTTTGCACCAACGCCGAATAACCGCCGATGAAATTGACGCCGACCTCACGGGCGGCGGCGTCCAGCATTTTGGCAAACGCCACGGGGGAATCGTTTCGCGCGGCGGCGATTAAAAACGAAATCGGCGTCACCGAAATTCTTTTATTGACGATCGGAATACCAAATTCCCGCTCGATGGCGTCTCCGACTTGAACCAGATGTTTGGCGGCGTTCGTGATTTTGTCAAAACATTTTTGCCGCGCGCGCGCGCCGTTTTCATCGGCGCAGTCTAATAAAGAAAGTCCTAAGGTAATGGTGCGAATATCAAGGTTTTCACCTTCGATCATTCGGATGGTTTCGGCAATTTGCGCAGTATCCATGAGTGTCAATATTCGGTTTAAAGTTTGTGCATCGCGGTAAAAATATCTTCGCGCTGTATCATGATTTTGACGCCCAGCTCGTCGCCTTTAACATTCATCTTTTCCTGAATGGTATTGATGGACTCTTTGGCTTGGGCAATGTCGCACATCATCATCATGGTGAAGTAGTCGTTCATGATGGTCTGCGACACATCCAGAATGTTGATATTCAGGCGCGCAAGCTCAACGGAAACGCCCGCAATGATGCCTACGCGGTCTTTGCCGATGACGGTCAGTATGGCTCTTATCATAATAGGGATAAAAAAAGTAAAAATTAAAAAGCAACCTTTGCCGACATCAGCGGCGCTCTTGTCGGCGCAACATGAGGATCAGCAAAACCAAAAACAGCACGGTGGGCGTAAACGCCGCGAAAAGCGGATACCAGTGATTCAACGTGCCGATATACGAAAAAAGCCGACCGATCAAAAAGAAAGTCAAACCGATCAGCGCGCCTGCAAAAATACGAAAGCCCACGCCCGATTGACGACGTTGAAATTGTGAGAACGGAAGTGCCAACAACATCATCACAAAAATATTGAGCGGATAGACAATCTTACTCCACAACGCGATTCTAAAGCGAGAAGTGTCTTGCGCGCTTCGGCTTAAAATATCAATGTTGTCAAAAAGAGTTTTGATTTCCAGCTGTTCGGGCGGAGTTTGATACACCGTTAAAATCGACGGACGCAATACCGTGTGCCATTCGTAAACAGGCTCTTCGGTGAGCCGGGTTTCACTGCCGTCAAACTGCGTCACTTTCACGTCTTCAAGCTGCCATGTGTTGTTTTCTATCGAAAACACGCCGCGTTTCGCGCTTTTAATCGAGACCAATTTGCGGTGTTTATCAAAAGTATAAAGCCGGACATCCATCAAAATATGCGATGAGGTCGCGGCGCGGATATTGGCAAAGACTTCATTTTCTTTAAACCAAAATCCCGAAGAAAATTGTTGCGCGATTAAATCGCCGGAACGCTCCGCGCTTTTGACGTTGGCGGCCAATCGTTCGGCGGGCGGCGCCACAAATTCACCGGCAAGAAAAGTCAATAACGCAATCGGAACGCCGACCATAATAATGGCGCGTCCGATTTGCCACAAGGAAACGCCGGAGACGCGCATTACGGTAAATTCCGAGTTGGCGACCATCTGTGATAACACGTACATCGTCCCCAACAATGCGGAAACCGGCGCCAATTCATAGCACCGAGACGGCAACTTTAACGCCACCGATAAAAACATGGAGGATAAGTTTTTGCCTCTGCCTAAATCGCCCAACTCATTGATGAGATCGAAAAACGCGAAGAACAACACAATGCCGACAAAAAGCAGTGCCGTCATCAACAACATTTCACGTTGTAAATAATGATTGAGCGTTTTCATTGCGGCGGCACAGGGTTTATGGGTGGGTTTGAGGATTCGCCCGCGCCGTTTTTATGAGGGCGACGCCAAAAAGCAAGCCCGTAAATGCGGGAGCGTTGAATGAACAACAACCACGCCACCGAGAGGGCGATCATGTGCGGCAAGAAAATGCCGACCCAAAACGATAATTTGCCGCCCGCGATTAAGCCTTGAATGATACTGATTGCGTTTGAATACATTAAGTAGATCAATACCGCCGCGATCAGAT
>JAIRPA010000026.1 GCA_031257235.1 Burkholderiales bacterium
AAATGTCTTTAAAAATATCTGATGAATGTATCAATTGCGACGTGTGCGAACCCGAATGCCCGAACGAAGCCATCGCGCCCGGTGACGAAACCTACGTCATTGATCCCGCCAAATGCACCGAATGTGTCGGGCATTACGACAAACCGCAGTGTCAGGATGTCTGCCCCGTGGATTGCATCGCCGCCGATCCCGCGCACCGTGAAACGCAAGAAGCCTTGCTTCAAAAGGCAAAAAAGAACGGGTGAATGATGATGAGCCCCTCTTCGTTACTCACCGCCGATTTGTGTGATCTCTACGAAAACGACGCCGAACACAACCTGCAGGTCGTCGCGCCGATTTTGAAACACTTCGGTGGACACACCGCTTTTTCCGGAACCGTTGTCACCTTGAGCGTGAAAGACGATAACGCGATGGTGCGCGCCACCTTGTCTCGCCCGGGAAACGCCGGTGTGTTGGTGATAGACGGCGCGGGCTCGCGGGCGTCCGCGTTGTTGGGCGGCAATTTAGGGCAACTCGCGGTGGATCACGGATGGGCAGGTGTTGTGGTGAACGGCTGTGTGCGCGATACCCAAGAATTGTCCGCACTTCCCTTAGGCGTGATGGCCATTGCCTCCTGCCCCAAACGAAGCGCGAAAGCCGGCGTCGGCACTTTAAACGAAACCGTGCGGTTCGGCGGGGTCACGTTTTCTTCGGGAATGTTTTTGGTTGCCGACGCGGACGGGGTGATCGTATTGAATCAATACACTCCAAAGTAGGGGATTACATTACCGGCAAAAAGGACTACTTTTTGTAGAAAAGGCGGAAAAACCGGATTGCGGGTCAAAGCCCGCTTGTGACACCGCTTTTCCTACAAAAAATCATCAGGGTCTCCCTGTGATTTTTTGCAAACCATTACCGGCAAAAAGTAGGTTTTTACTTTTTGCCGAACCCGCGAGTGTAGGTTTTTACTTTTTGCCGAACCCTTTATGGGTTAATTTCTATCGTCGCGCCCACTTTAGTATGCGCGTAAATCTCGTCGATTTCTTCATTCGTGACCGCGATACAGCCAAGCGTCCAATCCGATAAGGTGTGCATCGAACCGAGCGCGCCGAAGGTTTTTCCCAATCCGTGAATTTTAATGTCGCCGCCGGCAGACTTTCCGTGTTGGGCGGCAAACGCGCGGTCTTTGTCGTTGGGATAAGACACGCCTAAATTTTTGTGGTATTTGCTTTTAGGGTTTTTGTCGTTCACCCGATAAGTCCCTTCAGGGGTTTTCCCGTCCCCTTGAAATTGTTTCGCGCCGACCGGCGCAAAGCCCAAGGCAATTTTGTACGTTTTGAGCGGAGAATCTTTTTGATAAACCGTCATCTCGCGTTTTGCTTTCATGATCACAATGCGATCGATCGTTGCGTCCGGAGCCAGCTTGTCTGCCGCCCGACCGGCGACGGGAAAAGAGAAGATGGCGATCCATAAAAAAAGAAAGATTGTTTGTTTCATCATATCGGCAAAGAAGCATCTCAAAAAAGGATAGTGTAATGATTTTTGTGGAGAAGGGGCAACCGCGTTTGCCGAACGCGCACAACAAAACACGCTTACTTCATGCCGCAAAACACCGCCAAACACCACCGCTTATACAGCACATCAACCTTGCGGAAACCGATGCCTTTCATCAAGGTTAAATCGTCATCAATCGTTCTTAACCCGCCGGTATGGGCTCGTCGATGAAGGGTCTCGTTGGCCACCTTTTGTGAATATTTTGTTTTTAAGTAATGACCATACACGGCTTCCATGTAGCGCGTCACTCTCTCATGGGTTTGCGCGACGGCATCGGCAATCACCAAACAACCTGAAGGTTTTAACAAACGCCATAAATTGGAAAAAGTGGTGATCCTTTTTTTGTCGGTGTTGAGTCGGGGCAAAGTATCGTTCATAAAAATGATATGAAACGTGTCGGACTTAAACGCAATTTCGGCGGGGTCCGTCAAAATGGCGGCAATACGCGGGGTCAACTTTGCCACCGCCGAAAACGACGCGTGAAGCGAGATCGGGTTATGATCGGCAAGCGTGCAATGCAGGTTTGGGTTTTTGGTCAAGAGTATCCGCGCGATTTCACCGTTGCCGTTGATCTCCATGAATCGCCGCGCATCCGTCACCATGCGCAACGCCGTTTCCCCCATGATGTGGGGCACCGGCTTTTTATCTATCGGGAGACGAGCCATGGCTTCACCGTGCCGGTTTGTCTCTGTAAAAATGTCGATTGCTTTTAAGTGGCGGTTGAAGTCGTCGTTCATGATTCAAGGGTTTAGTTTCTAATCCCGCGCCCGATTTTTTCGACAATGGTTTTTCTTGCGCGAAACAATCGGGAGCGAACCGTTCCTACATAACAATTCATTGCTTCGGCGATTTCGTCGTAATGTAACCCCTCAATCTCACGCAACCATAAAGCGCGCTTTAAATCATCCGGCAAATGATTGATCGCCTGTTCCAGCGTTTCTTTGAGTTGCTTGCCGATCAAAAGCGCTTCCGGCGTGGCTTCGTCGCGCAACAATAAAGACTGTGTGGACACGCCTTCATCGGTGTCGATCGCCAAACGATAACGCGACGCCATTTTTAAATGATTCTTCGCCGTGTTGATGCCGATACGACAAAGCCACGTGAAAAACGAACTCTCGCCGCGAAAACAATCAATGGAACGATATGCTTTTAAAAAAGTTTCTTGAACCACGTCTTCCAACTCGGCATGATTTTTGATCATGCGGGACAAGGTTCGGGTCAATCGACAGCGGTATTGTTTGACCAAATCATCAAAGTTTTCCGCGCGCGCCTCACCTTCTTGATCGGCATCGGTATCCTGATCGTCGCGCGCCTTCTTATCTTCATCAAAAAGATAATGAGGTTCGGCATTGTTGGCGGCAAGCGATTGAAGTCCAAACGCGGAATAATCTTGATGATGACCTAGAAGCGTGTTTTGACGGATGTTGCGCGATAACGGATTACCTGAATCCATGGTTAGCCCTCCTTGATGAACTGATCGGGGTTATAAAACGGTATCGTTTGATAAAGACTTATGCTTTTGGCGAAAGTTCTTGAGTGTTACGCAACATTTGTTTCTATTACAATGCGAGATAAAATTAACCCTATTGTGAAAAACAGGTTGCGTCTATTTGAATCACCTGTGTTTGTGTGTTTGTAATTTTAAGAAATGAGTTCATAAAATGATGTCACCCATGTCACGCCAAAATGTGCCGCATGTTTCAGACGGGCGATTGGTTACGTTCACGTACTCATCAAACGTGCTTTCCGATAATCCTTTGCAAGACCCTGCGGCTCGCGCGGTGACGCTTTGGTTGCCGCCCTCTTACGATCAAAAACCGAATCGGCGCTTTCCCGTTTTATTTGCGTTGGCGGGGTTCATGTCTTCCGGTCGTGCGTTGGTGAATTGGCGCGGGTTTGATGAAAACCTTCCCGAACGCGCCGCGCGTTTGGTGCGTTCGGGCGCCATGCGCGAAACCATCATCGTGTTTCCCGATTGTTTTACTTCATTGGGCGGGAATCAATACATCAACAGCTCGGCAATCGGGCGTTATAGTGATTACTTAACATTAGAATTGGTGCCGTTGATTGATCGTGAATTTAAAACATTGGCACATCGGGATCATCGCGGCATTTTTGGTCATTCTTCGGGAGGCTTCGGCGCGTTGTGGCACGCGATGAATCATCCCGACATCTGGGGGGCGTGCGCCTCTCACGCGGGCGACATGTTTTTTGAAACATGTTATTTGCCCGGCTGGGCAAAAACTTTAACGCAGCTGATGCGGTATCGTCGCGCGAGTTTGCCGGAGGGCAAAGCGCGAGTCACGCTTTTCCCCGCCCCCAAAAAGCGCGGGGTGGACGATGGTCGTGTCGCGCAATTTTTGAGTGCTCTGCGCGGAAAATCCCCGGACTTTGAACAAGGACATGCGTTGATGGATATTGCGATGGCGGCAAGCTATGACCCTGATCCTTCCGCGCCTTTGGGTTTTCGTCTGCCGTTTGATTTGGACACGGCGGAGTTATTGCCGGAACGTTGGCGCGCGTGGCAACGTTTTGATCCGGTTCGACTGGTGTCAAAGCGTCAAAAAGCCTTATCGCAATTAAATCTTTTGTATTTTGACTGCGGCAGACAAGATCAATACGCCATGCAATTTGGCGCGGAGCTTTTTGCGCGACGACTGCGCGATCAAAAAATTAAGTTTCATTATGAAACCTTCAACGGCACGCACTCGCACACCTCGTACCGAATGGATGTTTCATTGCCGTTGTTGTCAAGGGCAGTTGCCGGCAAAAAGTAAAACCATTCGCCCAAAAGTAAAAACCTACTTTTGGGCGGATTGTATTTGCAAAAAAGGACAGGCAAAGCCTGATCCTTTTTTGTGTAGGGGACGCCGCCCTCGGCGTCCCGAAAACGAAACG